>CACZQA010000196.1 GCA_902783175.1 uncultured Coriobacteriaceae bacterium | reverse complement strand
CTTGCGTTCCCTTCGAATGGTTCTGTTCGAAATGACGATGCGCAACATTCTACCCCAGTAAGAATAGATTTGAGCGCGGACATACCGGTCCAGGCACGCCGGCATCTACAGCAGCAGCGAAATGCCGTAGATGATTACAAGATGCGCAGGGTAATAGATGTAGAAGAGGTGCTTCATCTTCCACGTTCCGCGCTTGCCGTTGTAGAGCAGCAGCAGCGGAACGGTGGCAAGCCCCCACCATTGCGTGCCGCCCACGGGCACCGTCAGGGCGACGAGCACGAGCCCGCCTCCCATGAGGGCGACAGCGAGCACGTGGCGGAAGCTGCGCTTGGCGGCGGGCACGAGCACGTGCGGCAGATAGCTAAGCACCGGCAGCAGCACGCC
Organism: uncultured Coriobacteriaceae bacterium; assembly: GCA_902783175.1. Lineage (GTDB taxonomy): Bacteria > Actinomycetota > Coriobacteriia > Coriobacteriales > QAMH01 > CACZQA01. The sequence goes on along the minus strand of CACZQA010000196.1, from coordinate 6,018 downwards.
CCAAAAGCCGTAGTCGATGCTGAAATCGCTCGGGCGCAGCAGTGACGGCAAGCCCCAGCACACGAACGCGTCGAGCGCGAGGGCTCCGGCAAGCGCGAGGGTGCCCCGCACGTCGCGACGCGAATCGGCAAGCTGCACGGCGTACACGGTGACGATGGAGAGCGCGAAAGTCGAGAGGATGCTCTGCTCGAGGCTTCCGAGGGCGAAGAAGTACACGAGCTGACAGGCGGCGCCGAGGGCGACGATGCCGCCCAAGTAGCGTTTCTTGTCGTGCGTGTAGAAGCACCCCTCGGCAATCATGTACGCAAAGATCGGGTATGCGAGGCGCCCGATGATGCGCAGTACCGTGACCTGCGGAAAGATGACGACGCCGATATGGTCCACCGTCATCGCGAGAAGCGCGAGTATTTTCAGCTGATTGCCCGTCATGCTGCGGGTATTGTATCCGAGCTTCGGCAGGAGGGAAGGCGGGGGCCTGCCGCGAAACGCGCCGAGGGCGAAGGTTTCGGGGCCGAAAACGTCACCCTCGGGCCTTTCCGTGGCAGAATCCGTCTCCCTTGTGGCCTCCCGCGGCATCCCGCGGCATCCCGCGTTCTAGCCTGCCGCGAAGCAGGCCGAGGGCGAAAACCTCACGCGCCGCATGTCTCCCTCGGGGCCTTCCGCGGCAGGTCCTCTCCCCCTTGCAACGTTCTGCGGCACCCCATGCGCCTGGCGGTCACGAGACGTAACAAGGGCGAAAGAGCCCTGGAGGCAGGCTCGTCTCCCTCGCGGCGATCCGTGACAGATACGTCCCCCTCGGCGCCTGCCGCGGCATCCTCCGCACCGAGCTGCCACGAGACCGGCCAAAGGCGACGGTTTCGGGGCCGAAAACGTCACCCTCGGTCCTTTCCGCGGCAAAATCCGTCACCCTTGAAGTCCCCCGTGACATCCCATACAAATCAACGCGAGACCACCGCCCTATTTCGGCTATCCTTCTTGCAAACCGCAACCACCTACGAACGGAAGCATCAGTCCATGCCACAGGAACTGCGCAAACGCCATAGATCGCACGCCCGGCCGCTGAAGAACCTCGACGAGCGCTTCGAATGGTACGCCGATGGCGTCGAGCTCGAGCCCGCCGAGTGCAAGGGCGCATGGGTAGCGCGTCACTGCCCCTCTGCGCGCGAAGTGCACCTCGACCTCGGGTGTGGCAAGGGCCAGTTCTCGCTCGCCCAGGCAAAAGAGCACCCCGACCAGCTCTTCATCGGGCTCGACTACGAGAAGATCTGCATAGCGCTCGCCGCAGAGAAGGTCGTCGAAGGCGGGCTGGACAACGTGATCTTCACCCTCGCAGACGCCGAGGACCTGGGAGACCTCTTTGGCCCGGGCGAGCTCGACGCCATCCACCTCAACTTCTCCACGCCGCACCCGCGCAAGAAGCACGCCGCAGAGCGCCTCACCTACGTGGACAACCTCATCATGTACCGTCCGCTTCTCAAAGACGGCGGCACCATCCACATGAAGACGGACAGCGCGCCGTTCTTCGAGTTCTCGCTCGTGCAGTTCGATCTGGCGGGTTACGACGTCGTGTGGAGCTCGACCGACCTCAGGGCGGACTGCCCCGAGTTGGCCACGACCGAGTACGAGGACCGTCTGACGGAGAAGGGCGCGAAGATCCATGCGCTGCGCGCCGTCAAGGCAGACCGGCCCTACACGCGCGAGCAGACCGCCGCGCTGTCGCTGTTCGACTACCTACCCGAAGACCTCGAGCACATGGGCTACATTCCCTACGGCATGGAGCGCGGCGTGATGAACATGAGAAACGTGCGCGCCAAACAACGAGCGAAACTCCAGGGCAAGTAGCCTCCAGACGTATCCGCCGGCACCGCGTTCCCCGAAAAAATCGAGCCGCAGGTCAAATGCACATTCGAGCACCACAGGTTTTCCTCATATAGTGAATCGACTATTCACGCATCTAGATGGGGAGAAACCTTGAGTACCACCACTAAAACCTCTGCCAACAAATCCGAGAAGAAGGGGCTCGGCCTGACGACGTGGATCCTCCTGTCGCTCATCGCGGGCATCGTCGTCGGCATCATCTGCAGCTTTGTCATTCCCAGCGGGTCTGCCGCAGACTCGATTCTTATCGAGGGTATCTTCTACGTGTTGGGCCAGTGGTTCATCCGCTTGATGCAGATGCTCGTCATCCCGCTCGTGTTCTGCTCGATTGTCTGCGGCGCCGCCTCGATGAGCGACCCGAAGATGCTCGGCAAAGTGGGCGTCGGAACCATCCTCATGTACCTCGTCACGACGGCCGTCGCGGTAATCATCGCGCTCGGTCTCGCCGGAATCGTGCAGCCGGGCGTAGGTCTTGACATGGCGTCGGTGGTCACCCAGGAGCCCAAGGCGACCTCGACCGACCAGACGATGGTCGACGTGCTCGTCAACATCATCCCCACCAACGTGGTCGACGCGATGGCGAAGGGCAGCATGCTCCAAGTCATCTTCTTCGCGCTCGTGCTCGGCTTCATCTTGGGCCGCCTCGGCAAGAAGGTCGGCACCGTCAACCGCTTCTTCTTCCAGTTCAACGCCATCATGATGAAGATGATCGGCCTCGTGCTGAAGGTCGCCCCCATCGGCATCTTCTGCCTGATCGCGCGTACGTTCGCCAACCTCGGCATCAACGGCATGCTGCCGATGCTCAAGTTCATCGGCACCGTCTACCTGGGTCTCGCCGTGCAGCTGCTCGTCGTGTACATGCTTCTGCTCGTGGTCTTCACGCGCCTCAACCCGTTCCACTTCCTGCACAAGTTCTGGCCGGTCATGGTGTTCGCGTTCTCGACGAGCTCTTCTAACGCCACCATCCCGCTCAACATGGAGACGCTCGAGGAGAAGGTCGGCGTCAACCCCAAGGTCTCGTCGTTCACCATCCCGCTGGGTGCCACCATCAACATGGACGGCACCGCCATCATGCAGGGCGCGGCCGTCGTCTTCATCGCGCAGGCGTTTGGCATCGACCTCACCCCCGCCATGCTCGTCACCACTGTCGTCACCGCGGTCACGGCCTCTATCGGCACGGCAGGCGTCCCGGGCGTCGGCACGATCATGCTCGCCATGGTCTTCGAGAGCGTCGGGCTGCCCGCCGAGGGTGTCGCCATGATCATGGGCATCGACCGCATTCTCGACATGGGCCGCACGACCATCAACATCACGGGCGATGCCGTCGTGACCACCATCATGGCCAAGCTCACCGGTATGCTCGATACGGGAGTCTTCAAGAACTCCGACTTTGGCGCCGTCGACGCCGACTCTTTGGGCGAGCCCGACGAGCCCACTGACTACGACGAGTTCACCGAACACGATGGCACATCCGAGATCGGCAACGAGGGCGACCTCGACAAGTTCGAGGACATCGAAGAGCCCAAGATCGTCTCCAACAAGAAATAGCCAGCACACCGCAGGAACAAAGGACGTATCGTGGACTTTGTGGGCTTTATCACGGGCGGGCTCCCCCTCTGGGGGCTCGCCATCGTCTTGCCGTTGCTCTTCATCGCAGGCTTCGTCGACGCCATCGGAGGCGGCGGCGGGCTCATCTCCATACCCGCCTACCTGTTTTGCGGGCTGCCACCGCATCTCGCCATCGGCACGAACAAGCTGTCGTCTTCGATGGGCACGTCCATCGCGACCTGGCGCTACGCCAAAAACGGCTACATCCCCTGGAAGACCGCTGGCCTGAGCGTCATCACGGCACTGCTCGGCTCGTTTCTGGGGGCGCGGCTCGCGCTCGTCGCGAGCGACCGCCTGCTCATGATATTCATGCTCGTCGCGCTGCCCATCGTCGGGTTCTACGTAATCTACAAGAAGGACCTGAACAACGACAAGCCCGCCTTTGGCGCGTCGAAAACGGCAATCCTTTGCATGGCAGTCGCCTTCGTGGTGGGCATCTACGACGGCTTCTACGGCCCGGGCACCGGCACGTTTCTGCTTCTGCTGCTCACAGGCGTCGCACGCCTCGATGTCTTCAAGGCGGCCGGCGTGACCAAAGCCATCAACCTCACCACCAACGTCACGGCGCTCATCGTGTTCCTCGTCTCGGGAACCACGCTCATTGGTCTTGGCATCACCGGCGGCATCGCCAACATCGCCGGAAACTACCTGGGCGCAAAACTTTTTTCCAACAAGGGATCGGCCATCGTTCGCCCCATCATCCTCGTGGTGATCATCGTCTTTGCGGTGCGCCTCATCCTCCAATTAACGGGCATTATGTAATTTTTTGCTTCGGTGACCGTAGCATTTCCGCAGGTCATATATTGTTTCGGTTCCCGTATTATCCTTTATTGAGATTATTTCCATTTCAATATTATCTGTTGCGAAGTACATAGTTTGATGCAAGAATACTTGCATTCCGCCTCGGGGAGGCGAGGCACGAACCAATCAGTTTTGAAAGGGGTTTCAATGAAACGCAAGAACGTGATGCGGCTCATCGTCTGCGGCGTCGTCGCCGGCGCAATGGCCGCGATGCTGGCGCTTTCGGGATGTGGCGGCAGCCAGGCTTCGAGCTCCAATGGATCGAGCAACTCAAGCAACGGCGGCCAGCAGGTCGAACTGCAGATCTTCGCCGCGAACTCGCTGGAAAAGGCGCTGCCCGAGGTCCAGAAGCTCTACACCAAGTCTCACTCCAACGTCACGTTCAAGGACACGCAGTTCAAGGCATCGGGCGACTTGGTCCAGCAGCTCACTGCCGACAATTCTGCCGCTGACGTGCTGATCACCGCCTCGACCAAGACCATGGACAAGGCTGCTGACCTCATCTCGTCTGACACCCGCACGGACATGTTCACGAACGACCTCGTCGTCACCACTAAGAAGGACAGCGACATCAAGATCACCTCGCTCGAGGACCTGAAGAACGTCAAGGGCACCATCGCCATCGGCGAGCCCAACACCGTCCCCGCCGGCAAGTACGCCATCCAGGCGCTCAAGAGCGCTGGCCTTGTCACCTACGACGAGGACGCGGACGGCAAGATCACCAACATCCAGCCGCAGGGCATCACGCTCGACTACGGCTCCGACAAGGTCGGCACCGTTGCCAACCACATCGCGACGGGCGACTTTGCCGCCGGCCTCGTGTACTCCTCCGACATCTACCGCTACGACGGCATCCAGTCTGCGTACGTCACCCCGTCTGATTCGCACAAGGCGATCAAGTACCCGGGCGCAGTCGTCAAGACCAGCTCCAACGCCGACGTTGCAGCCGACTTCCTCAACTTCTGCATGACCGATGCAGATGCTCAGAAGATCTTCAGCAACTACGGCTTCGAGCTCGCCGGCTAAATCCTCCCTTATCGAGCCGGCTACTCCGAGAAGGCGGGTGCGAGGCGCAAGCCCAGCATCCGCCTTTTCCTTTGAATACCACCGTTCCCTATCAGCTAGAATGTCTAGCGCGAATATTTCGCATTGAGAATAGATTGTGAAAGGGGCAGCGTTCCTCCGATGAAGAAATGCGTTTTGGCAGTTTGCGTCTTCCTGATCGCGGCACTCGGCGTCTTTGGCGCCCTCGCCTTTGCAGACGACGGCTCTTCCACAGTCAATTCCAACAAGGACGCGGCGACTTCTATCGTGATCGACAGCGCCGCCTTTGGGCTGCAAGATGTCGAGCGCAGCCAGGTGGGCATGAACAAGACCGTCGGCGGCACCTACTACGGCTACGTCTTCCCGCTCGGCAAGAACGCGTCATACTTCTCCGTCGTCGTGACAAACGACAAAATCATCGCCTACATCCCCGCGCAGATGGCCCAAGATGCCGGCTTTGACATCTCCGACCCCGCGCAGTGCTCGGCCTTCGAGTCGATGCTCTCGTCGCTCGACACCGACCTTTCCGACGGCGGCATCGCGCTCTCCAGTCTCAACACGGAGTGGGTGTTCACCTCCAGCACCGAATACGCAGGCGAAGGCTACACCTACACTTTCGACACCAGCATCGACGGCTACACGTACGTCGTGTGCAAAGGCGCCGACAAGGAGAGCTCGCGCGAGGCG
>CACZQA010000195.1 GCA_902783175.1 uncultured Coriobacteriaceae bacterium | reverse complement strand
GCCTTGGCGTAGTCGAGCGGGTCGCCCGTCTCGGCGGCGAACGCGACCACGTAGGTGTCCTGCTTGTCCGCGGCAAGCGTCGCGGCGATGTCCGGGTTGGGGACAAGCGTCAGCTCGAGGTCGTCGCCGTCGTGCTTGATCTTTTTCTGCGCGACCTCGGCCGGACGCCAGTCGCTCACCGCCGCGACGAATACGGCGAGGTCCGCCGTCTTGAACGGCTCCTCGCATGCGGAGAGCATCTCGCGGGCGGAGCGCACCTGAATACACGTGACGCCTTCGGGCTGCTGCAGCGCGACCGGGCCTGACACGAGCGTCACCTGCGCGCCGCGCGCAGCCGCCTCCGCCGCGATCGCATAGCCCTGGATGCCGCTCGAGCGGTTGCTCAGGTAGCGGACCGGGTCGATCGCCTCTTGCGTGGGGCCTGCCGTGACGAGCACGCGCTTGCCCGCAAGGTCGCGCGAGCGCGAGAGCGCCTGCAGGATCTCTGCGACGATGACCTGCGGGTCTTCGAGCCTGCCCGCCCCCACGTCCCCGCAGGCGAGGTATCCGCTTGCCGGCGAGACGATGCGCGCGCCCTTTGCCTCGCAGCGCGCGATGTTCTCCTGCGTCTTCTCGTTCTCGAACATCTTGTCGTTCATGGCGGGGGCGATGACGAGCGGCGCGCGCGTGGCCAGCGCCGTCGTCGTGAGCAGGTCGTCGGCGATGCCGTTGGCGATCTTGGCGATGACGTTTGCCGTGGCAGGCGCGATGCAGAACACATCGGCCTCTTTTGCAAGCGAGATGTGGTGGATGGGATCGGACGCCTCGTCGAACAGGCTCACCGCCACCTCGTTGCCCGTGAGCGCACGAAACGTCGTCGGGCCAACGAACTTGGTCGCGTGCTCCGTCATGACGACCTTCACGTTGAGGTCTGGAGCGGTTTTCTGGATGCCGCGGACGATCTCACAGGCCTTGTAGGCGGCGATGCAGCCGGTCACGCCCAGCAGTACGGTCTTCATGCAAGCACTCTCCAACAGGTAGACGGGACTATTCTGCGTCGGCGGAGACGATCAGGATGCGGTGGCAGTGGGGGCACTCGCCAACGGCCGGCCCCTTCTTGACCTTGGCGAGCTGTCCGGTGAGCAGCACCTGGCTGCACGCGGAGCACTTCGCGTCCTCGAGCACGCCGACCGCGATGCCGTGCTTTTCCTCGCGCAGCCGCTCGTAGAGCGACGCGAGGGAGGCATCGAGCTGGCCTTTCAGGCCGGCGCGCCGTTCCTGCAGCTGCTCGAGCTCCTGCTTGATCTTGCCGCCCTTCTCCTTGAAGTCGGCGGTGAGGTGCTCTTCCTTGTGGTCGACCTTGCCGAGCATGTCGGCGACCTGGTCGGCGAGCTTGTCGATCTTGATCTGGCGCTCGAGCAGCTCGTTTTGCTCGTCGGCGATTGCCGCCTGGCGCTTGACCTGCCCCTCCATGTCCTTGGTGACCGAGCGCGTGACGCGGTAGTCGGATGTGGCGTCGAGCTTGGCCTGCAGCTCGTTGATCTTGAGGATGACGGCTTCCTCTTCTGCCTGGAGCTTGAGGAGCTTTTTCTCGGTGTCGTCGGAAAGCTCGATGACCTGGTCCTGCTTGGCCTTGATCTCCTTGCGCTTCGTGCGGCACTGCATGATCTGCGTAAGCTCGGGCAGCTTCTCGAGCTCGCGTTGCAGGCGCATGCACGCCGTGTCGATCTTTTGCAGGGCAAGCAGCGTTTCGACTTCGGTCATGTTATCTCTCCGTTCCTGGAGTCCACCAATTACGGCCCGAGCAGGCAAGCTTGACGACGCGCTCGGCGTCGACGCCTCCCTCGATTATCGCCTGCTCGATGACGTCGACGAGCGCGAGCTCCGAGCGGTCGTGCCCCAGCTCGACGATCGACAGGTAGGGCTGCGCATCGATGCACCCATGATAGCGCGTCTCGCCGACGACCATGCAGTCGATGCCATCGCGTACGCACACGTCGTAGAGCTCGGGCTCGTTCCACGAGCCGTTCAAAAACGCGATGCGGTTGACCGTGCGCTCCGGATCGCCCCAGACGCGCGGATCGCCCCCGAACGCCTTCAGGCACACCTGGGCGACGAGGCGCAGGCTCGGGCGCGCCTCCCAGTCGGGCAGCAGGATGGCCCCGAACCCCGTGCCAAACTGCTCACGACGCGCGTCGAGCAAGAACTCGAAGTTGCCGTCGCAGGTGCAGCCGAGCTGACGCGCGAAGGCGTCGCGCGTCGCGATGGCGCGGTCGGCGTTCGTGTGCATGGCGATGAGGTTGACGCCGCGGCGCGCCGCCTCGTAGACCATGCGCCCGGGCCCCGTCGTCTGCACCTGCGCCGCAGGCCCGAACTCGACAGGGCCGCCCTTGATGAACGGCGGGTGATGCGTCACGAGCACGTTGCAGCCCGCCTCTGCGGCCTCGAGCACCGCCTCGACGTTCTGGTCGAGCGCCACGGCCACCTTGGAGACGCACGCGCCGCGGTCCCCCACGGAAAGCCCGGGCTGGTCCCATGCCTCCGCGTCCTCACGCGGAAACGCCTTGAACAAGAGCTCCTCGAGCTCGCCTACCGTTGCTGGTTGCATGTCCCTCATCCCTCCAGACGAATGTGCCTTCTGTCGCCGTCGCGAGTGGGCACCGTGACGTAGCGGTAGCCGGCGGCGCGCATGAGCGCGTAGGCGTCCTCGACGCCCGCCGCGATGTCCGCCGGCGCATGGGCATCGCTTCCCACCGTGCACTCGACGCCCGCCGCGAAAAACTGCCGCAGCACCGCGAGCGAGGGGTACGCCTCGCCCACGTCCTTGCGCTGCCCCGAGGTGTTCACCTCGATCATGCAGCCACGCTGCGCGGTCACGTGCGCCATCTCCGCAAAGTACTCGCGTGTATCGAAGCTCGGG
>CACZQA010000194.1 GCA_902783175.1 uncultured Coriobacteriaceae bacterium | reverse complement strand
CGTCGCAACCACAGCAACGAGGAATAGCTTCAAAGAGCTAACACCACCGTTTTCGATAGGGAGGTCCGCAGCACACATGCGGGCCTCCTTTCGTTTGTCCGAAACGGTGTCGTGCCGCTCATGTAGAATGGCTCTCAGATGATGACTTCTCGACTCGAGGCGAGGATGCAGATATGGGACAGAACAATCGCCGCAGCGGCTATCCACGAGGGAGCTCCCAGCAGGGCAACCGCGGCGCACGCGGGGCAAACGGCAGGCACGCCGGCTACCAGCTCTACGGCGGAGACGCGCGCGGTCTGTACAACTCTGGGTATTCGACGGGCGGCAGGCGCAGCAACCGCAGCACCATGATCTACGGCAAGCAGCGCAAGACCTGGCCCAAGGTCGTGCTCGCGTTTGCCATCGTGCTCATCGTCATCGCGTGCGTCTGGCAGTTTGCCTGCGGCGGCCTGCCGTTCTTGAGCGCGAGCGAACAGCCCCAAGACCAGCAGCAGGAAGCCACGCAAGAGCAGCAAGACGATCAGGCTTCGGCGCAGGACCTGACGCGCAGCGATGCCAACGGCACGTATCAGGCGGGGCTCGACACCTCGTTCACGATCACGGCAATAGGCGATTGCACGCTCGGAACGGATTCCGACTTCGACACCTCGACCAACTTCGTCACCAAGTACAACGACACATCGGAGGGCTACTTCTTCCGGAACGTGGCACCCGTGCTGAGCGCTGACGACCTCACCATCGGCAACTTCGAGGGAACGCTCACCGAGAGCAACGACATCCAGCAAAAGGCTTTCAACTTCAAGGCGCCCGCCTCGTATGCGGGCATTCTCAAAGCCGGCGGCGTCGAGGCCGTCAACGTGGCCAACAACCATTCGTTCGACTATGGCCAGCAGGGCTTCGACGACACGAAGAAGAACCTCACGGCGGCAAACATCACCAACTTCGGCTACGACCGCACGGCCACCTACGAGGTCAACGGCATCAAGGTCGGCCTGTTCGGCATCTGCCAGCTCGACGGGGCGGACAAGGCGACGACGCTCACGCAAAGCGACATCAAGTCGCTGCAAGACGAGGGCTGCCAGCTCATCATCGGCATGTTCCACTGGGGCATCGAGGGCGAGAACGTGCCCGAGAGCGAGCAGGTCTCGCTGGCACATGCGGCAATCGACGCCGGGTGCGACCTGGTGATCGGCGGGCACCCGCATGTGCTGCAGGGCGTCGAGTATTACAAGAACCGCTACATCTGCTACTCGATGGGCAATTTCTGCTTTGGCGGCAACACGCACCCCACCGACTTCGACACGATGATGTACCAGCAGACCTTCACGTTCAAAGACGGCCAGCTCGTCATGGACGACGCCACGAAGGCACAGGTGGACATCATCCCGTGCTCGGTGTCCAGCAGCTCGTCCATCAACAACTACCAGCCAACGCCACTCACCGGAGAGCGGGGGAGTGCCGTGGTAAGCAAGCTCAACGGGTTTTCGAGCAAGCTTTCCGGCACGCCCGTGAGCTTTGACACGGAGCTTGATTCCAGCGGTCGCGCGACGGTCGCCAAATAGACGAACGGGCGCTTTTGCATTACCATCACGACAGCATAAATAAGCCGTTCAGGCGCGATGGCGGGGCAGGCGCGATGCACCCCGCTGTTCGTTTCTTGTGGCGAAGATTTCGTTTCGAAAGAGGAGCAAGCTCGTATGTCGCTTTCCATTGGCATTGTCGGCCTGCCGAACGTCGGCAAGTCGACTCTGTTCACTGCACTGACGGACCAGACAGGTCTTGCAGCAAACTATCCGTTCGCAACCATCGACCCCAACGTCGGCATCGTGCCTGTCCCCGATGAGCGCCTGGGCAAACTCGCAGAGATCGTCCATCCGGGCCGTATTGTCCCGGCCACTGTCGAATTCGTCGACATCGCCGGCCTTGTCAAGGGCGCGAGCGAAGGCGAGGGGCTGGGCAACCAGTTCTTGGCGAACATTCGCGAGACCGATGCTATCTGCGAGGTTGTCCGCTACTTCAGCGATCCGGACGTCATCCGCCACGAGAGCAGCCACGACCCCATCTCCGACGTCGAGACGATTCGCACCGAGCTTGTCTTGGCGGATCTTGCAACGCTCGAGCACGCGCTGCCGCGCCTGGAGAAGGACTCCAAACGCGACAAGGTCAACGTGCCCAAGTACGAGATCGCCAAGCGCATGGGCGACTGGCTCAACGAGGGCAATCCTGCGCGCCTCATGGAGATGACCGACGAGGAGCGCGAGCTGCTGTATGACTTGCACCTGCTTACCATGAAGCCGGTCATGTACCTCGCGAATGTCGACGAAGACCAGGTCACGGCAGATTTCGAAGAAATCGACGGCGTCAAGCCGCTGCCGATCTGCGCGCAAGTCGAAGCAGAGCTCGCCGAGCTCGACGATGACGAGAAGGCGGAGTTCCTCGCCGACTTGGGCCTCGAGGAATCGGGTCTGGCGCGTCTGGCGAAGGCCGCGTACAAGCTGCTTGGTCTGCAGTCGTTCTTCACGGCGGGCGAGATGGAGGTCAAGGCGTGGACGATTCCGATCGGCGCCAAAGCACCTCAAGCCGCAGGCGTCATTCACACTGACTTCGAGAAGGGCTTCATCAAGGCCGAGACGGCGTCGTACGACGACTACATCAAGTACGGCGGAGAGGCCGGCTGCCGCGAGCACGGTCGCCTGCGTCAAGAGGGCAAGGACTACGTCGTCGAAGATGGCGACGTCATGCACTTCAAGTTCAACGTTTCCAAATAGGGGAGAGTAACACGATGGCGAACTCCACTGCACAAGACCAGAAGGTTCTCGTAGTCGACTTTGGCGCCCAGTACGGCCAGCTCATTGCCCGCCGCGTGCGTGACCTGGGCGTCTATTCCGAGATTGTCTCTTGCGATGCGTCCGCCGACGAGATGAAGGCGGCCAACCCGTCTGCGATCATCTTGTCGGGCGGCCCCGCGAGCGTGTACGCGGACGACGCGCCGTCAGTTGACCCGAAGGTGTTCGAACTGGGCGTGCCTGTACTCGGCTTCTGCTATGGCCAGCAGATCATGGCCGTCACGCTGGGTGGAAAGGTCGGCCACACCGACAAGGGCGAGTACGGGCATACCGACATCACGCGAACTGGCACATCGCAGCTGCTCGACGGCACACCCGATGAGCAGACGGTGTGGATGAGCCACCGCGATGCGGTCTCCGAGGTGCCCGAGGGCTTCGTCATTACTTCTACGACGGCAAACTGCCCGGTCGCCTCGATGGAAGACGCCGAGCGCAAGTTTTTCGCGACGCAGTTTCACCCCGAGGTGCGGCACACCCAGTACGGCAAGCGCATGCTGGAGAACTTCCTGTTCGACATCTGCGGACTGCAGGCAACTTGGAAGATGGACAACATCGTCGAGCAGAAGGTCGCAGAGATCCGCGAGAAAGTAGGGGACAAGCGCGTCATCTTGGGGCTTTCCGGAGGCGTGGACTCATCGGTTGTCGCCGCGCTGTGCGCAAGGGCGATTGGCAAGCAGCTCACCTGCGTCTTCGTCAACCATGGGCTTCTTCGAAAGGACGAGCCCGAGCAGGTCGAGGAAGTCTTCACCAAACAGTTTGACGTCGACTTCGTGCACGTGCACGCCGAGGAGCGCTATCTCAAACTGCTCGAGGGCGTGACCGAGCCCGAGCAGAAGCGCCGCATCATCGGGACGCAGTTCTGGAAGGAGTTCTTTGCCGTCGCCCAGGATTTGGACGGCGTCGAGTTCTTGGCCCAGGGCACGATCTATCCCGACATCATCGAGTCGGGAGCGCGCAAGACGGGCGGCAAGGCGAGCACGATCAAAAGCCACCACAACCTGATCCCGTTCCCCGAAGGCGTGCACTTCGACCTGATCGAGCCGCTCGACCACTTCTTCAAGGACGAGGTCCGCGCGCTGGGCACCGTTCTGGGGCTGCCCGACCACATCGTGTACCGCCAGCCCTTCCCGGGCCCGGGCCTAGCGATCCGCATCATCGGCGCGGTGGATGCCGAGAAGACCGAGATGCTGAAAGAAGCGGATGCGATCGTGCGCGAGGAGATTGACGCGTACAACGAGCGTCTGTTTGAGGAGACGGGCACGCGCAATAGCGAGCATTCTGCCTGGCAGTACTTTGCCGTGCTGCCCGACGTGAGAAGCGTCGGCGTCATGGGCGACGAGCGCACGTACCAGCACCCGATCATCGTGCGTGCGGTGGAGAGCCAAGACGCGATGACGGCGGACTGGGCGAAGCTGCCGTACGAGGTGCTCGGCAAGATCTCGACGAGGATTGTCGGGGAAGTGAACGGCATCAATCGCGTGGCCTACGACATCACGAGCAAGCCGCCTGCAACGATTGAGTGGGAATAAATTAAGGGCTTGACCTGCGGCTTTTCCACTTGTCACACGGGCTACATGAGGAGCATGAAGCCTCGTTTGGCACGTAACCACCCGCAAGCCACGGCAACT
>CACZQA010000193.1 GCA_902783175.1 uncultured Coriobacteriaceae bacterium | reverse complement strand
GTGGCTGTTGGAGGAGACGACGTATTCGATGCTCGCATCGAGCTCGCCGTTGCTGATGGCGTTGATGATCGCCACCATGTTCGTGCCAGTGCCCGAGATGAGAACTGCAATCTTCATGCGCGCACTCCTCTACGCGTAGGTCACATTGCCCGCGCCCTTGACGATCGAGCCGATGGTGAACACCGTCTCGCCCGTGGATTCGAGCTCCGAACGCATCGCGGCGGCGTCTTCCGACTTGCAGATAACGCACATGCCAACGCCCATGTTGAAGGTCTTGAGCGCCTCCTCTTCGGAAAGGCCCGCCTTCTCGACGATGTAGGAGATGATCGGCGGAACGTCCCAGGTACCCAGCTCGACGCGCGCGTCGAGCGTCTTGGGGAGGGCGCGGTTGAGGTTTTCCGTGATGCCGCCACCCGTGATATGGGCAACCGCGTGCACGTCCATGCCCTTGTCGAGCAGGTTCAAGATCGACTTGACGTAGATGCGCGTCGGGGCGAGAAGCGCCTCGAGCACCGACTTGCCCGCAAGTTCCTCTTTGGGCTCGGCAAGCTCTTCTTCGCTCATCGCGTCGGTGACCGCGCGGCGCACCAGCGAAAAGCCGTTGGAATGGACGCCCGTCGAGGCGAGGCCCAAAATGACGTCGCCTTCCGCGACGTTTTTCGGGTCGAGCATCTTGGGGCGGTCGACCACGCCCACGCAAAAGCCGGACAGGTCGTAGTCGTTCGGGTCCATGACGCCGGGATGCTCTGCCATCTCGCCGCCGACGAGCGCGCAGCCTGCCTGGCGGCAGCCCTCCGCAATGCCGCCGACGACCTGCTCCACATGCTCTGCGCGCAGCTTGCCGATGGCGATGTAATCGAGGAAGAAGAGCGGCTCGGCACCGCAGGCCAGCACGTCGTTGACGCACATCGCGACGAGGTCGATGCCCACCGTGTCGTGCTTGTCTGCCATTTGGGCGAGGCGCAGCTTCGTGCCCACGCCGTCGGTGCCGCTCACGAGGATCGGGTCGTCCATCTTCTTGAGGGCAGCGGCGGAGAACATCCCGCCAAAGCCGCCGATGTCGCCGATGACCTCGGGACGGTAGGTTGACTTGACCGCGGCGCGGATGCCGTCGACCGCGCGCGCCCCCTCGTCGATGTCGACGCCGGCGTCTTTGTAGGTGATCTGTTCAGCCATGGTTTCCTCGCTGCCTAGTTGTTAGTCGATGCTTCGAAGCGACGTGTCGGGAATGCCGGCATCGCCGTTGACCAGGGGCTCGTTTCCTTCGAGGAAGCTGCCCCGCGAGAACTTCTCGGGAATCTCGACCGGGTACACGCCGTTGAAGCACGCCGTGCAGAACTCGGCGTCGGCGCAGTCCGCGCGCTTGCACTCGTGCACGGGAATCCCGATCGTGCCGGGGTCGAGCACGCGGCCGTCGGTGCCGCTGTGCATGCCGATGGTCTTGACGAGACCGCCCAGGCTCAGAAACGCCAAGGAATCCGCGCCGGTGAACTCGCAGATTTCCTCCGTGGTCTTGTTTGCCGAGATGAGCTGGTCTTGCGTGTCGGTGTCGATGCCGTAGAAGCACGGCCACTTGACCTCCGGCGAGACGATGCGCAGGTGCACTTCCGTTGCCCCCGCGTCGCGCAGCATCTTGACGAGCTGCTTTGACGTGTTGCCGCGCACGATGCTGTCGTCGATGACGACGACGCGCCTGCCCTCGAGCGAGGCGCGCATGGGGTTGAGCTTGAGCTTGATGCCCATGTTGCGCAGCTCCTGCGTGGGTTGGATGAACGTGCGCCCGACGTAGCGGTTCTTGACGATGGCCTCCGCATAGGGGATGCCGCTCTCACGCGAGTAGCCGATCGCGCCGGGGATGCCGCTGTCCGGTACGCCGATGCAGATGTCGGCGTCGCACGGGGATTCGAGGGCGAGCATGCGCCCCATCCACACGCGCGACTGGTAGATGGTCGCGCCGTCGAAGATGCTGTCGGGGCGTGCGAAGTAGACATGCTCGAAGATGCACGGGGTGTAGCGGCGGGCGGTGACCGCCTGCTCGCACACGAAGCCCTCGTGGTTTATGCGGATGATTTCGCCCGGACGGACGTCGCGCATGTACGTGGCGCCGGCGATGTCCAAGCCGCAGGTCTCGCTGG
Source organism: uncultured Coriobacteriaceae bacterium (assembly GCA_902783175.1). Taxonomy (GTDB): domain Bacteria; phylum Actinomycetota; class Coriobacteriia; order Coriobacteriales; family QAMH01; genus CACZQA01. Next base: position 1 of record CACZQA010000193.1, on the reverse strand, counting down.
C
>CACZQA010000192.1 GCA_902783175.1 uncultured Coriobacteriaceae bacterium | reverse complement strand
CTACGGCGCCAAGAAGCCCAAGAAATAAGTTACGAAAGGATATTGATTTATGCCACGTCGTAATGCTGCAGTCCGCCGCGAGATCGCCCCGGATGCTGTATACAACAACCGTCTCGTCACGCAGCTGATCAACAAGGTCCTGCTCGACGGCAAGCGCTCCGTTGCCGAGTCCATCGTCTACGGCGCCTTCGACATCGTCGCCGAGAAGACCGGCGAGGACGCGCTCAGCGTCTTCAAGAAGGCCATGGAGAACGTCCGCCCGTCCGTCGAGGTCAAGCCCCGTCGTGTCGGCGGCGCCACCTACCAGGTCCCGACCGAGGTCAACTCCCGCCGCTCCACCACGCTGGCTATCCGTTGGATTGTCGGCTTCTCCCGCGCCCGCAAGGAGCGCAGCATGGCCCAGCGCCTTGCCGCAGAGATTATGGACGCTTCCAACGGCCTGGGCGCTTCTGTCAAGAAGCGCGAGGACGTCTACAAGATGGCCGAGTCCAACCGTGCGTTCTCGCATTATCGTTGGTAGGGAGTGTTAGCAAGTAATGGCAAAGAAGACCCCACTTAAAGACACTCGCAACATCGGCATCATGGCCCACATCGATGCCGGCAAGACCACCACGACCGAGCGCATCCTCTACTACACCGGCAAGACCCACAAGATCGGCGAGGTCCACGACGGTGCTGCGACCATGGACTGGATGGAGCAGGAGCAGGAGCGCGGCGTTACCATCACCTCCGCTGCAACCACCTGCTACTGGGAGAAGGACGGCGAGCGCTACCGCATCCAGATCATCGACACCCCAGGCCACGTCGACTTCACGTCCGAGGTAGAGCGCTCCCTGCGCGTCCTCGACGGTGCTGTTGCCGTTTTCGACGCCGTTGCAGGCGTCCAGCCGCAGTCCGAGACCGTGTGGCGCCAGGCATCGCGCTACAACGTCCCGCGCATCGCGTTCATCAACAAGTACGACCGCGTCGGCGCTGACTTCTTCCACGCGATCGACACCATGAAAGACCGCCTCGGCGCCAACGCCGTCGCAGCGCAGGTCCCCATGGGCGCAGAAGACCAGTTCTGGGGCGTCATCGACCTCACGACCATGACCGCATGGGACTTCAAGGCCGATGAGAAGGGCATGACCTACCCCGAGCCCATGGACGCCATCCCCGAGGAGTTCCAGGCGCAGGCAGAGGAGTGCCGCACCGCCCTCGTCGAGGCTGCTGCCGATTTCGACGACGAGCTCATGGAGAAGGTCCTCATGGACGAGGAGTTCACCGTCGAGGAGCTCAAGGCCGCTTTGCGCAAGGGCGTCATCGCCAACGAGCTGAACCTCGTCTTCGTCGGATCAGCCTACAAGAACAAGGGCGTCCAGGAGCTGCTCGACGCCGTCGTCGACTACCTGCCGAGCCCGCTCGACATTCCGGCAGTCGAGGGCACCAACCCCGACACCGAGGAGACCGAGACCCGCGAGGCTGACAAGAAGGCGCCGTTCTCCGCTCTGGCGTTCAAGATCATGACCGACCCGTTCGTCGGCAAGCTCACCTACATCCGCATCTACTCCGGTCGCCTGGATTCCGGCACCTACGCGTACAACTCCGTTAGCGGCAAGCGCGAGCGCATCGGCCGTCTGCTCGAGATGAACGCAGCCGAGAAGATCGACGTCGACTACTGCGAGGCAGGCGACATCGTCGCCGTCGTCGGCCTGAAGAACACCACTACCGGCGAGACGCTTTGCGATGAGGACCATCCCATCGTCCTCGAGTCCATGGACTTCCCGGATCCGGTTATCGACGTCGCCGTCGAGCCCAAGACCAAGGCAGAGCAGGATAAGCTGGCCATCGGCCTGCAGAAGCTCGCCGAGGAGGACCCGACCTTCCAGGTCCACACCGACGAGGAGACGGGCCAGACCATCATCGCCGGCATGGGCGAGCTGCACCTCGAGATCATCGTCGACCGTCTGCGCCGCGAGTTCCACGTCGACTGCAACGTCGGCAAGCCGCGCGTTGCCTACCGCGAGAAGCCGGGCCACGAGGCGCTCAACGTTCAGGGCAAGTTCGTCCGCCAGTCCGGTGGTCGTGGCCAGTACGGCGATGCGATCATCAACATGTACCCGGGCGAGCCGGGCAGCGGCTTCACCTTCGAGAACAAGATCGTTGGCGGTGCGATTCCCAAGGAATACATCCCGTCCGTCGAGAAGGGCATCGAAGAGGCGCTGCAGTCTGGCGTTGTCGCTGGCTACCCCGTCCTCGACGTGCGCGTCGAGCTGGTTGATGGTTCCTACCACGACGTCGACTCCTCTGAGGCGGCATTCAAGGTTGCCGGTTCCATGGCAATCAAGGCCGCTCTGCGCAAGTCCGACCCGGTCCTCCTCGAGCCGATGGAGTCCGTCGAAGTCGAGACCCCGCAGGAGTACATGGGCGATGTCATGGGCAACCTCAACTCTCGTCGTGGCCAGATCCAGGGCCAGGAAGACCGTGGCAACGCGACCGCGATTATCGCGCTCGTCCCGCTGTCCGAGATGTTCGGCTACGCGACCGACCTGCGCTCTGCAACGCAGGGCCGCGCGTCCTACACCATGCAGTTCAACTCCTACCAGCCCGTTCCCAAGAACGTCGCTGAGGAGATCGTCAAGAAAGCCGGCGGCAGCGCGGAATAGCGCTTCACGCTCGATATATGGAGGTTTGAGTTAAGTGCCTAGCCAGAAGATTCGCATTCGACTGAAGGGCTACGATCACGAGATCGTGGACCAGTCGACCAAGCTTATCGTCGATACCGCGGCCAAGACCGGCGCACGTATTTCCGGTCCGATCCCGCTGCCGACTGAGCGCAACCTGTACACCGTCATCCGCTCGCCGCACGTCAACAAGGACTCCCGCGAGCAGTTCGAGATGCGCACCCACAAGCGCCTCATCGACATCCTCGACCCGACGCCGAACACCGTCGACTCGCTGATGCGCCTCGACCTTCCCGCAGGCGTCGACATCGAGATCAAGCTCTAAGCAGCTCGTATCTCGAATAGCATGTACCAGGGCACCGCTCCAAGATGGGGGCGGTGCCCTTTTGCATCCATGGGGCTGCGCCGTGTTCTCCCGAGCTCGCCTCTGACGTACTCCCGCGCGATGGAGGAGATGTGGAGGAAGTCAAAAATCTTCTTCAAAAGCTTGCCTGCATGGTGTAGACTGTGCAGGCTGCGCTCTATAGGGCGTAGTGTGTCAACGTCCCGGCGTATGAATCGAACAAAGGGACGAGCATCAAGCTGCGATCCGCTGAAGAGTTACGAAGGGTAATCTACTCAAGATCGCCTGAAGGTTAGGTTGGAAATGGTCAATACGATTCTCGGCCGCAAGCTGGGTATGACTCAGGTCTGGGGAGAAGATGACAACATCATCCCCGTCACGGTCATCCAGGCCGGCCCCTGCGTTGTCTCGCAGGTAAAGACCACCGAGACCGACGGCTACGAGGCCGTCCAGATCGGTTTCGGCGACATCAAGGAAAAGAAAGTCAACAAGCCCATGAAGGGCCACTTCGACAAGGCGGGCATCGCTCCGATGCGCTACCTGCGCGAAGTGCGCGTCGAGAATGCCTCTGAGCATTCCGTCGGCGAGACCGTCACGGTCGCGGCTTTCGAAGACGTCGCCAAGGTCGACGTCACTGGCGTGAGCAAGGGCAAGGGCTTCGCTGGTGTCATCAAGCGTCACGGCTTCGGCGGTGGCCCAGGTGCACATGGTCATCACTTCCATCGTGCTCCGGGTTCTGTCGGCATGTGCGCGTATCCTGCTCGCGTCTTCAAGGGCATGCGTCTTCCGGGCCACATGGGTTGCGACCGCGTCACGGTCAAGAACCTCGCCGTGGTTCGCGTCGATGCAGAGCAGAACCTCTTGTTGGTAAAGGGTGCCGTTCCTGGTGGCAAGGGCGCTCTCGTTCAGATCCGTATGGCTTAAAGGAGGAGAAGGTCAATGGCAACTCTCAATATCACCGACTCCGCTGGTAAGCCGCAGGGCACCATGGAGGTCGCAGATAGCGTCTTCGCTATCGAGCCCAACACCTATGCAATGCACCAGGTGGTGCGCAGCCAGATGGCGATGCTTCGCCAGGGCACGCACAGCACCAAGACCCGTGGTCAGGTTTCCGGTGGCGGCCGCAAGCCGTTCCGCCAGAAGGGCACAGGCCGCGCTCGTCAGGGTTCCACCCGCGCTGCGCAGTTCCGTCATGGTGGCGTCGTGTTCGGTCCGCATCCTCGCTCCTATGCGTTCCATGTGCCGAGCAAGGTCGTCAAGCTCGCCATGCGCTCTGCCGTGTCCGGCAAGCTCGCCGATTCCGAGCTGTTCGTCGTCGATAACTTCGATTTCGAAAAGCCGTGCACCAAGCAGGCAGTGGCGTTCCTCAAGGCGCTCGACATCACGGGCCGCGTGACCGTCGTCGTCAACGACGAGGATGTCAACGCGTTTCTGTCCTTCCGCAACATCAAGAAGGCAAACGTCATCGCTGCATCCGAGATCAACACCTACGATCTCGTTGACAACGCGGCACTGGTCATGACCAAGGACGCCGTCAAGTATGTCGAGGAGGTGCTGTCGTAATGGAGGCACGTCAGATCATCATCCGCCCGGTCATCACCGAGCGCTCCTTCGATATGCAGGAGTACAACCGCTTCACGTTCGAAGTGGCCAAGACCGCAAGCAAGATCGAGATCGCCAAGGCAGTCGAAGAGATCTTCGACGTCAAGGTGCTCAAGGTCAACACGGTCAACGTCAAGTCCAAGAAGAAGCGCATGCGCAACATCGAGGGCAAGACTCGCACCTGGAAGAAGGCCATCGTAACGCTGGCCGAGGGCGACACCATCGAGCTGTTCGCCAACCAGGACTAAGCAAGGTTCCAAATCCCCCATTGTGCAATGGGGGATTCGTTGCCGTCGAGAGTTTCCAATAAGGAGATGCCCGGCGGCGTGGTAGTCCGGAGTCAGGACCGCGCGGGGGCACGCACAGCCCTCCATCCCAGGCGGTCATCTGGCAATCGGAATCAAGAAGGAGTTTGTTCATGGGAGTAAAGCAATACAAGCCGTCTTCCCCGGGACGTCGCTTCCAGACGGTCTCTGACTTCGCAGAGATCACGACGACCAAGCCCGAGAAGTCGCTGTTGGAGCCGCTACCTAAGAAGGCCGGCCGCAACAACTATGGCCGCATCACGACCCGTCATCAGGGCGGCGGTCACAAGCGCAAGTACCGCAAGATCGACTTCAAGCGTCAGAAGGACGGAATTCCGGCAAAGGTTGCGACCATCGAGTACGACCCGAACCGTTCTGCCCGTATCGCGCTTCTGCACTACGTCGACGGCGCCAAGGCGTACATCCTCCAGCCCAAGGGCCTGAAGGTCGGCGACATCGTCGAGTCCGGCCCCGAGGCCGACATCAAGCCCGGCAACGCGCTTCCGCTCGCCAACATCCCGGTCGGTACTCTGATCCATGCGGTCGAGTTCCAGCCTGGCAAGGGCGCTGCGATGGCACGTTCTGCTGGCACCAGCATCCAGCTGATGGGCAAGGAGGGCGGCTACGCCATCCTCCGCATGCCGTCTTCTGAGATGCGTCGCGTGCTTCTTACCTGCCGCGCGACGGTTGGCGAGGTCGGCAACGCCGAGCATGCCAACATCCGCCTCGGCAAGGCAGGCCGCAAGCGTTGGCTGGGTGTCCGCCCGACCGTTCGCGGTACCGTTATGAACCCGGTCGACCACCCGCATGGTGGTGGCGAGGGCAAGAACAAGACCGCTGGTCGTCATCCTGTCACCCCGTGGGGTGTTCCCACCAAGGGCCATCGCACTCGCAACCCGAAGAAGGCCACGAGCCGCCTGATCATCCGTCGCCGCAAGAAATAAGTGAGGAGAAGTAATGAGTAGAAGTCTCAAGAAAGGCCCTTATGTAGAGCCGCGTCTCCTCGCTCGCATCGTTGCGATGAACGAGGCAGGCGAAAAGAAGGCCATCAAGACCTGGAGCCGTTCTTCGACGATCTTCCCGGAAATGGTCGGCCACACGATCGCCGTCCATGACGGTCGTCGTCATGTCCCTGTATACGTAACCGAGTCCATGGTCGGTCACAAGCTCGGCGAGTTCGCGCCGACTCGTACCTTCCGCGGCCATCGCGCAGATTAGGAGGAACGTAAATGCAAGCTAAAGCAGTAGCCAAGTACGTGCGCGTTTCTCCGCGCAAGGCTCGCATCGTCGTGAACGAGATTCGCGGCAAAGAGGTCGTCGACGCCATGGATATCCTGCGCTTCAACGAGCGCGCCATCTCCGAGGCTGTCTCGAAGGTCGTCGCCTCCGCTGCGGCAAACGCCGAGAACAAGTACGGCGTTCGCCCCGAGAACCTGGTCATCAAGGAAGCCTACGTTGACGAAGGCCCGACCATGAAGCGTTTCCGCCCGCGCGCCAAGGGCTCCGCAAGCCCCATCAGGAAGCGCACGAGCCACATCACCGTCGTCGTTGCAACGAGAGAGGAGGCGTAGCACATGGGTCAGAAGGTTAAGCCGACTGGTTTTCGCCTGGGTATCACCGAGAACTGGCGTAGCCGCTGGTATGCCGGTAAAGACTATGCTGCCACGCTTGAGAACGATATCAAGCTGCGCAAGCACGTCGAGACCAAGCTCGCGGGCGCTGCGCTTTCCAAGGTAGAGATCGAGCGCGCTGGCGACAAGATCAAGGTCATCGTCACTACCGCCCGTCCCGGCATCGTCATCGGTAAGAAGGGCACCGAGGTCGACGCTCTGCGCAAGGAGCTCGAGGCCATCGCCGGCGGTCATGTCTCCGTCGAGGTCATCGAGGTCAAGCGCCCCGAGCTCGACGCCAACCTGATCGCCCAGTCCATCGCCGAGCAGCTCGAGGGCCGCGTCGCCTTCCGCCGCGCGATGCGCAAGGCCGTGCAGTCCGCCCGCAAGTCCGGCGCCAAGGGTATCCGTATCCAGTGCGCAGGCCGTCTGGGTGGCGCCGAGATGAGCCGCCGCGAGTGGTACCGCGAGGGCCGTGTGCCGCTGCACACCCTTCGTGCAATGATCGATTACGGCACCGCAACCGCACACACCACCATGGGTTCCTGCGGTATCAAGGTCTGGGTGTACTACGGCGAAGTGCTTCCTGGTCAGCAGAAGACCAATCCTGCTCTCGAGGGCACCTCTAGCCAGCGCCGCGGCCGTGGCCGTCGTGGTGAGAGGAGGGACCGCTAATGTTGATGCCTAAGCGCACCAAGTACCGCAAGGTCCAGCGTGGTTCTATGAAGGGCAAGGCCAAGGGCGGCACGAAGCTCGCCTTCGGTTCCTACGGAATCCAGGCTCTCGAGGCCCATTGGATCACCAACCGCCAGATCGAGGCCGCACGTATCGCCATGACCCGCTACTTGAAGCGTGGCGGCCGTGTGTGGATCACGATCTTCCCGGACAAGCCCATTACCAAGAAGCCGGCAGAGACCCGCATGGGTTCCGGCAAGGGCAACCCGGAAGAGTGGGTGGCAGTCGTCAAGCCGGGCCGCGTCATGTTCGAGATCGACGGCGTGACCCCCGAGGAAGCTCGCGAGGCCATGCGCCTTGCCATCAATAAGCTTCCCATCAAGTGCAAGATGCTGTTCCGCGCCGACGCGGCAGAGCATGCGCACGAGTTTGCCGAGGAGCACGCCAAGGAGTTCGCTATCCAGCGCGCTATCGAGGCTGAGGAAGAAGCAGAGCACGAGGCAGAGGTCGAAGCTGCTCGTGAGGCTGCCGCGAAGGGAGGTAACGCGTAATGAAAGCATCTGAAGTACGTGAGCTTTCCACCGACGACCTCAACGAGAAGTTGAGCGAGGCACGTGCCGAGCTGTTCAACCTGCGCTTCCAGATGGCTACCAGCCAGCTGGACAACACTGCACGTGTTAAGACCGTTAAGAAAGACATCGCGCGCATCTGCACCGAGCTGCGTGCCCGCGAGATCAATGCAGCAGCAGACGCTGCGTCCTAGGAAAGGAGCGAAACCTAAATGGCAGAAGAGCGTAACAGTCGTAAGGTTCGCCAGGGCGTAGTCGTCTCGGCAGCCAACGACAAGACCATCGTCGTTCAGATCGAGGAGCGCAAGCAGCACAGGGTCTATCACAAGATGATGACCACCACGAGCAAGCTTCACGCTCATGACGAGAACAACGAGGCAGGTGTGGGCGACATCGTCCGCATCATGGAGACCCGACCGCTGTCCAAGAAGAAGCGCTGGCGCCTCATCGAGATCGTCGAGAAGGCCAAATAAGGCCCGTTAGTAACAGGAAAGGTAATCATCATGATTCAAATGCAATCAATGCTGACTGTTGCTGACAACTCTGGTGCACGCAAAGTCCAGTGCATCAAGGTTCTCGGTGGCTCCAAGCGCCGCTATGCCGGCCTTGGTGACGTGATCATTTGCAGCGTCAAGGAAGCCACGCCAAACAGTCAGGTCAAGAAGGGCGATGTCGTCCGTTGCGTCGTCGTCCGCGTCAAGAAGGAAGTCCGCCGCAAGGACGGCTCCTACATCAGGTTCGACGAGAACGCCGCTGTCCTCGTCGACGACTCTGGCGCACCTCGTGGTACGCGTATCTTCGGGCCCGTCGCCCGCGAGCTGCGCGATCGCAAGTACATGAAGATCGTCTCCCTCGCTCCCGAGACGCTTTAAGGAAAGGTGTGAGGAAATGGCGAAGATGAACATCAAGAAGGGCGATACCGTCAAGGTCATCACCGGCAAGGACAAGGGCGCACAGGGCGAGGTCCTGTCCGCCCGTCCGTCCGAGCACCGCGTCGTCGTCCAGGGCGTGAACATCATTCACAAGGCGCTGCGTCCGTCGCAGGCCAACCCCAACGGCGGCATCGACACGTTCGAGGGCCCCATCGACGTTTCCAACGTCATGCTGGTCTGCCCGCAGTGCGGCCTGCCCACTCGCATCGCCGTGAGGCGTGACGAGGGCAAGAAGGTCCGCGTCTGCAAGAAGTGCGGCAAGGACATCGACTAGTCCCTTAACTGCTGCATCTGGTGCCCGCGCCAACGAGGTGCGGGCACCTCATCAAAGGCCCTCGCAAGAGGGGACGAGGTTGGAACCCCGTCTTAATTCTCGAAACAAGGAGTAACAATGGCACCTCGCCTGAAAGAGAAGTACAAAAACGAGATCGTCCCGCAGCTCGAGAAGGAGCTGAACATCGCCAACATCAACAACGTTCCGAAGCTCGAGAAGATCGTTGTCAACATGGGCGTTGGCGAAGCGGCGACCGACAGCAAGCTCATCGACGCGGCTGTTGCGGACCTTCGCACCATCACCGGCCAGCAGCCGATGATCTGCCGTGCAAGGAAGTCCATCGCAACGTTCCGCCTGCGCAAGGGCCAGGCCATCGGCGCCAAGGTCACGCTGCGCGGCGACCGCATGTACGAGTTCTTCGACCGTCTGGTCGCAACTGCCATCCCGCGCATCCGCGACTTCCGCGGCATGCCGGACAACAGCTTCGACGGCCACGGCAACTACTCCATGGGCGTCAGCGAGCAGACGATCTTCCCCGAGATTTCCTACGAGGACGTCGATCGCACGAGGGGCATGGACATCACGTTCGTGACCACCGCCAAGACCGACGAGGAAGGCAAGGCACTTCTTACCGCTTTTGGCTTCCCGTTTGTCAACCGCTAAGGTATAGTGTTCAATCGTCTGACTACGCGCCCTTTGTAAGGGCACGTAGTCATTTCGATGTTATTGGTGTCAACAACGGAGATGGGCTCCGTTGTGAAATTAGGAGGCATGTTTTGGCAAAGAAATCGATGATCGCCAAGGCAAACCGCGAGCCTAAGTACAGCACGCGCGCCTACACGCGTTGCGTCCGCTGCGGCCGACCGCATTCGGTCTACCGCAAGTTCGGCCTGTGCCGTATCTGCTTGCGCGAGCTTGCTCTCAAAGGCGAACTCCCCGGTGTCCGCAAAGCCAGCTGGTAATCACTGGTTTTCCTGATGCTGGGCTGCCCCGATCAGGCGTTGCCGCCACGGGTGACGACGAACCGATCGGAAGCAGTCATCAACGAACCATAGGAGGAAATTAATGAGCACGACTGATTCGATCGCAGATATGCTCACGCGTATCCGAAACGCGAATTCTGCGACCAAAGAGACGGTTTCCATGCCGTCTTCCAAGAAGCTTGTCGAGATTGCCCGCGTTATCAAAGAAGAGGGCTACATCTCCGACTACGAGGTCATCTCCAAGAAGCCTCAAGACGAGCTTGTCATTACTTTGAAGTACGGCGCGAAGAAGGCCAAGGTCATCCGCGGTATCCGCCGCATCTCCAAGCCGGGTCTTCGCATCTATGCAGGCAAAGACGAGCTGCCCCGCGTTCTCGGCGGCCTCGGCACTGCCGTTGTTTCCACGTCCAAGGGTGTCATGACCGACCGCGACGCGCGCATTGCCGGCGTCGGTGGCGAGGTTCTGGCCTACATCTGGTAATAGAACTGAGAAAGGAGCAATACTAATGTCTCGTATTGGTAAGCTGCCCATCCCGGTTCCTGCCGGAGTTGAGGTTAAGATCGACGGTTCCACCGTCTCTGTCAAAGGTCCCAAGGGTGAACTCACCGAGACCTTCAACAACAACATGGCCATCAGCATGAACGATGACAACCAGGTCATCGTTGAGCGCCCGAACGACGAGCGTCAGAACCGCGCACTGCACGGCCTGACCCGTTCTCTGATCAACAACATGGTCATCGGCGTGAGCGAGGGCTACTCCAAGACGCTCGAGCTCGTCGGCGTTGGCTACCGTGCATCGCTCAAGGGCGACAAACTTGAAATGACGCTGGGTTACTCTCATCCCGTTGACGTCCAGGCAATCGAGGGCATCAAGTTCGAGTGTCCGGATGCCACCACGATCATCATTAGCGGCGTCGACAAGCAGCTGGTTGGCCAGACTGCTGCCGAGATTCGCTCCCTGCGTGCTCCCGAGCCGTACAAGGGCAAGGGCATCCGCTATCAGGGCGAGCATATCCGCCGCAAAGAGGGCAAGGCTGCTAAGTAATAAGGCGTACCGGCACGATAGCCCGGTCAATTTCAAGGAGTACATCAAAGTATGGATAAGCTCAAAGCAAAGAAAGCGAAACTGGTTCGCCGCCAGCGCCGCGTGCGCGCCAAGGTGACCGGTACCGCTGAGCGTCCGCGTCTGCGCGTGACGCGTACCAACGCACATATCTACGCTCAGGTCATCGATGACAGCGACACGACGTCCAAGACCCTCGTCAGCGCTTCTTCCCTCGACGCCGAGTTCAAGGCCACTGGCAAGAACGGCAGCAACAAGGAAGGCGCGGAAGAGGTCGGCAAGCTCGTCGGCAAGCGCGCAATCGAGGCTGGGATTTCCGAAATCGTCTTCGACCGTGGCGGTCATCTGTATCACGGCCGCGTTCAGGCTCTCGCGGACGGTGCCCGCGAAGCTGGTCTCAAGTTCTAGGAAGGGAGAGGAAGATGCCACAGAGGTCTAACAACCGCAGGAATAACAAGCGTGACAACAACCCCGCAGTTCCCGAACTTGAAGAGCGCGTAGTTTCCATCAACCGCGTTTCCAAGACGGTCAAGGGTGGTCGTCGCATGAACCTGTCCGCCCTCGTCGTCGTCGGCGACCGCAACGGCAACGTCGGCGTTGGCATGGGCAAGTCCGCCGAGGTGCCGATTGCCATCAGCAAGGGCGTCGAGGATGCCAAGAAGAACATGTTCAAGGTGCCGCTGACCGAGGCGGGCACGATTCCGCACGAGGTTCTGGGCGAGTTCTCCGCAGGCCGCGTCCTGCTCAAGCCCGCTACCCCTGGTACCGGCGTCATCGCCGGTGGCCCGGTGCGCGCTCTGCTCGAGCTCGCGGGTGTCAAGGACGTTCTTTCCAAGTCGCTCGGCACTGACAACGCGATGAACATCGTCAAGGCAGCTGCAGAGGGCCTCAAGGAGCTCAGCAGCCCCGAGGATGTCGCCGCACGCCGCGATATGAGCATCGCCGCCATCTACGGTAAGAAGGTTCAATAATGTCTGACGCAAAAAAGACGCTGCGTATCACGCAGATCAAGAGCTCTATCGGCTACAAGGCCGACCAGGGCAAGACCCTCAAGGCGCTGGGCCTCGGCAAGATCGGCCGCACGGTCGAGCAGGTGGACAACCCTGCAGTCCGCGGCATGATCTTCAAGGTCAAGCACCTCGTCAAGGTCGAGAACATCTAGTTGCACGTGTCCTGCTGCCCCTAAACGGGCAGCAGGCGTGGTAGTTAGCCGGCGGCGAGCTGCCGGCTATGCCCATACTTAGGGGCATACGCGATACAGAAGGAGAAAACACATGAATCTGCACGATCTCAAGCCGGCTCCCGGCTCCACCAAGAAGCGCAAGCGCGTCGGCCGCGGTCACGGTTCGGGCTACGGCGGAAAGTCCGGTCGCGGCTCTAACGGCCAGGCTTCCCGTGCTGGCGGCACGAAGGGCCCGGGCTTCGAGGGTGGCCAGACTCCTCTGGCAATGCGCCTGCCCAAGCTCCCCGGCTTCCGCAACATCAACCGCAAAGAGTACCTGCCGGTGAACGTTTCCCGCCTGGAGGAGAAGTTCGAGGCTGGCGAGACCGTTGACCACGAGACGCTCGTCGCCAAGGGCATCATCAAGCACGCAGACTCCCTCGTTAAGGTTCTTGGCGATGGCGAAATCACCAAGGCCCTGACTGTCAAGGTGGACAAGGTTTCCGCGACTGCGCAGTCCAAGATCGAGGCAGCCGGAGGAAAGGTCGAGTAATCGTGCTCAAGGCGCTCGCAAATGCAATGCGCGTGAAGGAGCTCCGTCACAAGATCTTCTTCACCCTTGCTATCATCGCTTTGTACAGAGTTGGCTCGTTTATCCCGGTCCCTGGAATCCCGTTTGCAGAGCTGGTCAGCAGCTTTAGGGATTCCAGCACCAACGCCGGTCTGCTGATGCTCAACCTCTTCTCGGGCGGCGCGCTGGAGTACTTCTCCGTGTTCTCGCTCGGTATCATGCCCTATATCACCGCTGCAATCATCATGCAGCTCATGCAGGGCGTCATCCCGAGCCTGCAGGCTTGGGCCAAAGAGGGCGAGACGGGTCAGCGCCGCATCACGCGCATCACGCGCTGGCTGACGCTGGCACTCGGCCTGATCAACGCGATCGGCTACCTGGTCCTGTTCCAGAGCTCGACGTTCGGCATCTCGTTCGAGAACACCGGCATGCCCGTGTGGCTCACGAGCATCGTCATCGTCGTGACTCTGGTCGCCGGCACCGCGTTCATCATGTGGATGGGCGAGCTCATCACGCAGCGTGGCATCGGCAACGGCATGTCGCTCATCATCTTCGCGAACATCATTGCGCGCCTCCCAAGCGCACTGCTCGACTCCGTCAACCACTCGAGCGACCAGATGCAGGGCATCCTGATGACCATCATGATCGTCGTGATCATCCTCGTGGTCATCCCCGCAATCGTGTTCATCGAGCGTGGCCAGCGCCGCATCCCGGTGCAGTACTCCAAGAGGATCGTCGGCCGTCGCCAGATGGGTGGCCAGAGCACCTACCTGCCACTCAAGGTAAACGGCGCGGGCGTCATCCCGATCATCTTCGCCTCTGCCCTGCTTTACATCCCGGCTCAGATCGCAGCGTTCTTCAGCGATGCCGGCTGGATGCAGGCGGTTGCGAACTTCTGCTCGACTGGCTGGGGCAACTGGGTGCTCACGTTTGTCCTGATCGTGTTCTTTGCGTACTTCTACACCTCGATGATCTACCATCCCGAGGACACGGCAGACAACCTGAAGAACAACGGTGGCTTCATCCCGGGCGTCCGTCCGGGCGGGGCAACGGCTCAGTACATCAAAGACGTGATCAACCGCATCACGCTTCCGGGCGCAATGTTCCTGGCGGCAATCGCGATTATCCCGTCCATCTTCTACTCGTTCACCGACAACACGCTCATCTCGCTGTTTGGCGGCACGTCGGTCCTCATCATGGTCGGCGTTGCGCTTGACACGATGACCAAGCTCGAGAGTCAGCTGAAGATGCATAATTACGACGGCTTCTTCAAATAGCCCTATTCGATTGGAGAGTGTTTGCTCATGAATATCGTTTTGTTGGGTGCACCTGGCGCTGGTAAAGGCACGCAGTCCGCGAAGCTCGTCGAGGCATACGGCTTCAAGCACCTTTCGACGGGCGACTTGCTCAGGGCGGCTGTCAAAGCCGGCACTGAGCTCGGCAAGAAGGCCAAGGCCTACATGGACGCAGGCGACCTGGTCCCCGACGAGGTCGTGATCGGTCTGGTGGAGGAGCGCCTCAAGGGCGACCCGGATGCGTCGTACCTGCTCGACGGGTTCCCGCGCACCCCGGCTCAGGCTGTTGCGCTCGATGGCGTGCTGTCCGACCTGGGCAAGAAGCTCGATTACGCGATTGCACTCGAAGTGGACAACGAGGTCGTCGTCAACCGCATCTCGACGCGCCGCATGTGCCGCGATTGCGGCTTCATCGGCACGACCGCCGATGGGGACAAGTGCCCCGAGTGCGGTGGCGAGATGTATCAGCGCGACGACGACAACGAAGACGCCGTGCGCAACCGTCTCGACGTCTACGACAAGTCGACGAGCCCGCTCATCGACTACTACCGTGGCAACGGCACGCTGGTCGAGCTCGACGGCAACCAGACTCCGGACGAAGTCTTCGAGGCAATCAAGGCCGCAATCAAATAATGCCGTTTCGTCTGAGAAAAGACGGAATACAGCTAAAGACGCCTCAAGAAATTGAGGCCATGAGGGAGGCCGGCCGCGTAAGCGCGCTGGCCCTCCGCATGGTTGGGGACATAATCGCCCCGGGCGTCACGACACGCGAGCTGGACAGTTTCGTCGAAAACGTGATTCGTCTTGAAGGTGGAGTCCCCACGTTCAAGGGCTATGGCGGATTTCCGGGGTCTATCTGCGCCTCCGTCAACGAGAAAGTCGTCCATGGCATTCCTTCAGACGACGTCATCCTCGCAGAGGGCGACATCATCTCCATCGACACGGGTGCGACGGTCGACGGCTGGGTGGGCGACAACGCCTACACCTTTGCCGTCGGCGAGGTTTCTTCGGAGAAACGGCATCTGTGCACGGTGACGAGGGAGGCCATGTGGGCCGGAATCCGCGCGGCGTGTCCCGGCAACACGCTCGGCGATGTTGGTTTCGCGGTCCAAGACTACGCCGAGTCTCGGGGCTTCGGCGTCGTACGCGACTATGTGGGCCACGGAGTTGGGCACGTCATGCACGAAAAGCCCGATGTTCCCAACTATGGCAAGAAGGGCAGGGGCGTAAAGCTCAAGCCCGGTATGGTCATCGCCATCGAGCCGATGATCACCGCGGGCTCGTATCGCGTTCGCGTCGAGAAAGACGGGTGGGGTGTCGTCACGGTAGACGGAAAGCCCGCTGCGCATTTCGAGAACACCATCGCGATTACCGACAAAGGGCCGCTCGTCCTTACAGAGGAATAACACAAATAGGTTCTTGATAATTCTTGT
>CACZQA010000191.1 GCA_902783175.1 uncultured Coriobacteriaceae bacterium | reverse complement strand
GGCCACAGCATCTGCGAGGACGGACACTACGTGTGCGACAGCTGCCATCGCGCCGGCGGTGTGGGCTGCATCATGGACGTATGCCTGCACACCACGTCGGCCAATCCCATCGAGATTGCGATGCAGGCGATGGACGATGCCAGGATTTATCCCAACGGCCCCGAGCACCACACGCTCGCCGGCGCTGCGCTGCTTGCGGCATATGCAAACGCGGGAGGCGAGCTCGACCGGGAAGAGGCGCTCGCCGAGCTCAAGACCCGCAGTCTCGACATTCCCGGGGGCACCTGCGGCTTTTGGGGCGTGTGCGGCGCTGCGACGAGCTCGGGGCAGGCGATGAGCATCATCGTCGGGGCGACGCCCATGTCGCGCGAGCCGTGGGCTCTCTGCCAGCGCCTGACCTCGGAAATTCTCGCGAACCTTGCCGAGCTCGGCGGCCCGCGCTGCTGCAAGCGCACGTGCTTCACCGCCATCACGACTGCCATCCCGTTCATCGCTGAGGCGACCGGCGTCCAGATGGAGCTTCCGGACCAGGTTGTATGCTCGTATTACAGCTGTAATCCCCAGTGCCTGCGCAAGGAGTGCCCCTACTTCCCGGCGTCTGCCCTCTAACGTTGCGCCCGTTCGCGCGCAACGGCTGCATAACGCCCGCGCGGGCCGCGTGCGATGCGGTATAGAATATCCTGGTGCAATTTTGGCTACACGGGAGTTTGCTGCATATGGCATTTAGAGATCGAATCAAGCGCAGCCGCGAGCGCTTCAGCGAGCGGGTGAACATCATCTTCAGACGCGGCCCCAAGCTCGACGAGGAGTTCTGGGACGATTTGGAAGAGACGCTCATCTTGAGCGACCTGGGGGGCTCCGCTTCCGATCAGGTCATCGAGAACCTCCGCGAACAGGCGACGCGCAAGGCACTTCCCGATGCATATGCCGTGCTCGACCTTCTCGCGGACGAAATCGAGGGCCTGTTCGCGCCGACGGACAACGACCCGTTCAGGCTCAACCCGGTTTGCGTGCTCTTCGTCGGCGTCAACGGCGCTGGCAAGACGACGACGGTCGGCAAGCTCGCCTATCAGGCGTCTGCCGCTGGTCGCAAGGTCCTCATCGGCTCTGCCGACACCTTCCGCGCGGCCGCGATTGAGCAGCTCGACGTCTGGGGGGAGCGCAGCGGCGTCGAGGTCATCAAACGCGAGCGCGGTGCCGATCCGGCGAGCGTGTGCTATGACGTCATGGAGCGCGCGGAGCAGCTGCAAAGCGACCTCGTGCTAATCGATACCTCGGGGCGTCTGCACACGAGCGACGAGCTCATGCGCGAGTTGCAGAAAGTCGTCAACGTCACGCGCAAGCGCGCGGACATCGATGTGAAAACCGTCCTCGTCATCGACGCCACGACCGGCCAAAACGGCTTGCAGCAGGCGCGCGAGTTCAACAAGGCGCTCAGCCTTGACGGCGTCATCATGACGAAGCTCGACGGCACGGCAAAAGGCGGCATTGCCGTCGCCATCAGTCACGAGCTGGGGCTCCCCATCTGCCGCGTCGGCGTGGGCGAGGGCATCGAGGACCTCGAGCCCTTCGTCGCCCACGACTATGCCGAGGCGTTGTTCGGCGACATGCGCGGTGAGGAAGCCGCTCATGAGGATGCCGAAGAGCGCGAGGCCGAGGAGCAACTGGAGCCGGCTGTCGAAGAGCCGCGTCAGGAGAAGGAGCCTGCAGAGGAATCGGAGCCCGAGCCTGAACCCGAGCTCGAACCCGAGCCGCTGACCGGATCGGAGCCTGAGCCGGTACCTGAACCGGCGCCAGAGCCCGAACCCGAGCCGGAACCGGCGTCCGACCCCGAGCCCACCATCCTCTCCGAAGCCGACGAAGAGACGCTCGCCGCAGAGGCGCTCGCCGCAGCTCAGCTACCAGAAGACGATGCCGCTGCCGAATCCGAGCCCGTTGGGGAGCCCGAATCCGAGCCCGATGCCGAGGAGACCCCCGAGCCCGAGGAAGAGCCGCAGGAAAAAGAGACGTTCCGCCAGAAAATGCGCCGTTGGTTCTCGTAGGAGAGTGCATATATGTTCGACAACCTATCTGATAAGCTCCAAAACGTTTTCTCCGGATTTCGTTCGAAGGGCAAACTGACCGAAGAGGATATCGACGCCGGCATCAAGGAGATCCGGATGGCGCTGCTCGAGGCGGACGTCAACTTCAAGGTCGTCAAGAAGTTCTGCCGCCAGGTCAAAGAGCGCTGCATGACCGCAGACGTCATGGATTCGCTCACGCCCGGGCAAAACGTCGTGAAGATCGTCCTCGAGGAGATGCAGGCGCTGCTGGGCGGCGAGACGACCGAGCTGCACTTGGGCAGCAGGATTCCGAGCGTCATCATGCTCGTCGGCCTGCAGGGCTCGGGCAAGACGACCGCCGCGTCAAAGCTCGCCTACCGCCTCAAGAAGAAGGGGCACGTTCCGCTGCTCGCCGCATGCGACGTGTACCGCCCGGCTGCTGCCGACCAGCTGCAGACGCTTGGCGACGAGCAAGGCGTCCGCGTGTTCCGCGGCGACGGCAAGCATCCCGTCGAGATCGCGAAGGGCGCGGTCCAAGACGCTATCGACAACATGCGCGACGTCGTGATCGTCGATACGGCGGGCCGCCTGCACGTCGACCAGGACATGATGGACGAGGCGGTCGCGATCCGCGATGCCGTCAAACCCGATCAGATCTTCATGGTCGTCGATGCCATGACCGGCCAGGACGTCGTCAACGTCGTCTCCGAGTTTGCGCGCCAGGTCGATTTCGACGGTGTCATCATGACCAAGATGGACGGCGACGCCCGTGGCGGCGGTGCGCTGTCCATCCGCGAGGTTACCGGTAAGCCCATCGTGTTCATCAGCGCGGGCGAGAAGGCTGACACGCTCGAGGTCTTCCACCCCGACCGCATGGCAAAGCGCATCCTCGGCATGGGCGACGTCGTCTCGGTCATCGAGCGCGCCATCGAGGTGCAGGACAAGGAAATCGAGAAGGCTGAGGCGGAGCGACTCGCACGCGCCCAGTTCGACTTCAACGACTTCCTCGACATCATCAAGCAGACACGCAAGATGGGTGGCCTCGGCTCGCTCGTCTCGGCGCTGCCCGGAGGCAACAAGGCTTTGGCCGACGGCAATGTCGACGAAGGAGAGCTCGACCGCATCGAGGCGATCATCAACTCGATGACGCCCGAGGAGCGCTCCAAGCCAAACATGGTCAACGGTTCGCGTCGCGCGCGCATCGCCCGCGGCAGCGGTATGTCGGTCACGCAGGTCAACCAGCTGATCAAACGCTTCAACGAGACGCGCAAGCAGGTCAAGAAGGTCATGACCGCGTTCAACGTCCAGAGCAAGGGGAAGAAGGGCAAGCGCCGTCGCAAAATGCGCATCCCCGGGATGGGCAATATCGATTTCTCCAAGTTCGAAGATATGAAGTAGCGAGGCAAGAGAATGCAGACAACTGATACGGTACTGATGTCACATGGCAGCGGCGGCACGATGATGCGCGACATCATCGAAGGGCTTTTCTTCGACGCGTATGCGGGCGAGACGCTCAAGCGCGCGGATGACGCGGCATCGCTGGATATCCCGACGAATCGCATCGCCTTCTCGACTGACACGTTCGTCGTTACGCCGCATTTCTTCCCCGGCGGCGACATCGGGCATCTGGCGGTGTGCGGGACGGTTAACGATGTCGCTACGAGCGGCGCCGTCCCCAAGTACCTCTCGTGCGGCTTCGTGCTCGAGGAGGGCTATCCGATCGAGAACTTGAAGAGGATCTGCGCGTCCATGGCAAAAACGGCCAAGGAAGCGGGGGTCGAGATCGTCACTGGAGATACCAAGGTGGTCAATCGCGGCCACGGCGACGGCGTCTACATCAACACGGCGGGCGTCGGCGTGCTGCGCGACGGTATCGACCTGTCTGCCGTCAACATCAAGCCCGGCGATAAGGTGCTGGTCAGCGGCACGATCGGCGATCATGGGATTGCGATTATCTCGACGCGCGAGGAGCTGAGCTTCTCCACGACCATCCAAAGCGACGCCGCACCGCTCAACCATCTCATCGCCGAGGTTCTCGATGCCTGCCCCGAAGGCACGGTACGTGCGTTTCGCGACCCGACCCGCGGGGGCGTGGCGTCTACGCTCAACGAGTTCGCCGAGACGTCCGGGTACAGCATCCGCATCGAGGAGGACGCCGTGCCGGTGCACGACCAGGTCCGCGGCGCATGCGAGATGCTCGGCTACGACGTGTTCCAGGTGGCAAACGAGGGCAAGATGATCCGCGTGGTCGACCCGAGCGCTGCAGATGCGGCGCTTTCGGCGATGCGCGGTAACAAGTATGGTGCTGATGCCGCGATAATCGGCGAGGTCATCGAAGGCGATGGGCATGTCTACCTGCGCACGGGCTTTGGCAGCGAGCGCATCCTCGACATGCTCGTGGGAGAGCAGCTTCCGCGAATCTGCTAGTTG
>CACZQA010000190.1 GCA_902783175.1 uncultured Coriobacteriaceae bacterium | reverse complement strand
GCGCGAGGAGATCGAGGCGGACCTGCAGGAAGTGCGGGCAAGCGGCTGGGAGCCGACGCGCGTCTTCCTCGTCAACGGCGACGCCTTCGCGCTTGATGCCGACAAGCTCGTTTGGGTGGCAGACGCCATCCACCGCCATCTCCCTTCGGTGCAATCTATCGGCGCCTACGCTTCGGTCTTGAACATCCGATCAAAAACCGATGCCGACCTTGCGCGTCTGGCAGCTTGCGGGTATTCCGAGCTCAATATCGGGCTCGAGTCGGGGCTCGACGACGTGCTCGCATACATGAACAAGGGCTACACGGTCGCCGAGGCCCTCGAGGCGATGGCGCGCCTGCATGCTGCCGGCATCGCCTTCAACGTCAACATCATCAATGCGGCCGCCGGTCCCGAGCGTATCGCGGAGCACGCCGCCGCCAACGCTGCGCTCGTCAACGCGGGCCGTCCGACGCTCATCTTCGTTTCTCCGCTGCACGTCGATGCCGGAAGCCGCCTCGAAGGACTTGTGGCGACGGGAGATTTTGCCGAGTGCACGCTGGGGGAGTATCTCGACGAGGAAATCGCGTTTCTCAAAGGACTCGAGCTCGAAAACTGCACCTTCTTTGGACTGCACGTGAGCAACCCCGTGCCCGTATTGGGAGAGTTACCCGAGGACAAGGAACGCCTCGTCGCAGAACTCGAACGGGGCAAAGCGCAGATTCCCGCGTATGAGCTCGATTCACATCCGTACAAGGGTGCCGAGGGCCGTATTTACCGGTAATACGGGGGCGCCCGCCGTGCCATCTCGCGTCTCGCCCCGCACCACACCCGCACCCCGTGGGTAACAAAATCCAACAATTGTAACCCTGCACGCGACAGCACCGGCAAACCGAGCGGTGCATGGACGGGTTTATTCCCGATACAGTTAATACAGGGTGACGCTAGACGGGGAGGATTCGCATGCTTCAATTTGGACAGAAAGTCGAGATTAACTACGCCGGGTTTCTCGAGGACGGGACGGAGTTCGTGAACACATGGCTCTCCCCGGATTCCGTTTCCGTCACAATCGGGCAAAGCGGTTTGTTGCCGGCGTTCGAGCAGGCGCTCGTCGACATGCACCGTGGACAGCGCAAGACGATTGATATCCCTTGCGAGCAGGCATACGGATCCTTCGACGAATCAGCGGTCATCACCGTCGCTAAGGCGGGCTTTCCCCATGCTGACGAGCTGCCCGTGGGCGAGTACATCGAGTTCGATATGGCGGGCGGCACGGGCAGGGCACGCGTTGTGGCGGTGGACGACGAGACGATCGTGTTCGACTGCAACCCGGAGCTCGCGGGTCATGACCTGCGCTTCGAGATAGAGCTCGTCGACGTCGAAGGAAGCACGGCGCTCGACCAGGAATCCGAGGCGACCGGATGCGGGTGCGACCGCTTGCGAGAATCGCTTGGCGCTCATCATCACGATCATGCGCATGGAAACGTCTGCACGAGCTGCTAGTCTGTACCAAAGTCAACAATCCATCCGATGCGGCAGACATGGCCGCATGCGCGCCGTTGATTGGGGGAGTCATGGGTGCGAAAGAGGCGTTTGACCGTACGTTCCGGCAGCTGATCATGACTATGCCGTATTCGAAGATCACGGTGACCGAGCTGTGCCGCAAGGCGCATCTGTCCAGGAAGACGTTCTACAGCACGTTCCAGGACAAGGAGGCGGTCCTCGAGTCGATCTTCGTCGAAGACGTCGTCGTGCCGATACGGGAGATGAACAGGCTGTTGTCGGTCGAGCAGAGACGCCAGCTCACGAACGTGCTGATGGAGAACGTCTATACCCGTATCTGGGACGACAAGGAGTTCTACCAGGCGCTCGTCCGCCCGATGAAAGGGGTCGACGACACGTTCATCCGCGTCGTCACGCACTCGCTCGAGGCGCTCAACAGCGAAATCATCGCAGAGTTTTCCTCGACGAAAGGCTATGAGGCGGAGTACGTGTCGTACTTCTTCGCGGCGTCTCAGGCCATGCTCGTCCAGAAGTGGATCTTCGACGGGTTTCCCCTCGAGCCCAAAGAGCTCGCCGCGCTCTACAAGAAGATGCTGAACGAGTACTGGCTCAATCAGTTCTGAGG
>CACZQA010000189.1 GCA_902783175.1 uncultured Coriobacteriaceae bacterium | reverse complement strand
TGCGCAGTAACAGCACCCGCGCCGTGCGCGCTGCATCCGGCTTCGCGCTGGACGCCGGACTTGTCGCCTGCGGCCTGATCGCCTCGGCCCTCGTCGCGCCCACCCCCGCGCTCGCCTACGTCGACCCCTCGGTCATGACCTACACGATTCAGGCACTCGCGGGCGTCGCCGTGGCACTGTCCGCCGTCTTTGGCGTAGCGTATCGCCGTCTGCGCAAGAAGGCCGTGCGCGTCTTCGGCATCGACGAGAACGCCGGTAAGGTCATCGACCCCGACGTGCGCCGCGTCGACAGCGACGAGGATCTCGCGTCCGAGAACGAGCGCCTGGGCAGGTTCTGGCGCAATGCGCCCAAACCCGGCGAGGCACGCGAGCTCAGCTACCTCGAGAAGTTCTGGCGTTCGCTCATCGTGTGCCTGTTCACGTGCGGCACCCTGCTGCTCCTCGCCCCGATCGAGCTCATGGTGGCCAACTCGGGCAGCCTCACCTACGGCCTCGCCGTCGTCTGGCGCCCCATCCTCGTGACCTTCCTCGTCATCTCGCTCGTGCTCGCCGCGCTCGTCTCGCTCGTGCGCGGCCGCGCGTTCGACATCGTGCGCACCATCGTCGCCGCCATCGGCATCGGCTTTTGGCTGCAGGCGCTGTTCATGAACGCGGGGCTGCCGCAGGCAAACGGCGCCACCATCGACTGGCTCGAGTTCTGGCCGTGGTTTGTCGGCAACACGCTCATCTGGGCGGCGCTCGTCGCGGGCACCATCATCTACGCGCGCTTGCACCCCAAGCGCACGCGCTCGCTCGTGACCGGCCTGTGCTCGCTGTTCCTCGTCATCACGCTCGTCGGCGCGGGCATCAGCGCGGCAAACCCCGCCTCCGCCGGCAAAGGCGGCGAGGACGGGCGCGTCTACGTGACCGGCGACGGCATCAACACGCTGTCGCCTTCCAAGAACATCGTCGTGTTCGTGCTCGACATGTACGACACCTCGCGCTACCTGGACGTCGTCAAGGAGCGCCCGCACATGATGGACGAGTTCACCGGGTTCACGTTCTACCGCAACGCAACCGGCTCCGGTGTCCCCACCAAGTACGGCGTGCCCTACCTGCTCACCGGCAGCTGGCCCAAACCCGACGACGACTTTGCCGAGTTCCTGGACACGCGCTACCACCGCTCGACGTTCTTGCAGGATCTGCACAACGCGGGCTATGACCTGGGCGTCTACACCGACACGATGGGCATCCCCGGCGACTACGACTTTGTCCAGCCGCTCACCATCAACCAGCACCCGCTCGAGAAGGGCGGCGACGCAGAAGCCGACTGGATCGGGACGAGCGCCATCATGGCGAAGATCGCCCTGTACCGAGACGCGCCGTGGGTGCTCAAGCCGCTGTTCTGGTACTACACCGACGACATCAACACCGACATCACGGGCGACCACCCCGACATCAACAAGATGCCCTACCTCATCAACGACGTGCGCTACCACGACAGCCTGATGAGGGACAAGCTGCAGGTCGTCGACCGCGGGTCGCAGGGCTCGTTCCGCTTCATTCACCTGAACGGCGCGCACTTCCCCTACACCATGACCACCGACATGCACGAGTCGGTGCACAGCACGTACGAAGACCAGGCCGAAGGCGCGATGAACATCGTCTCGGACTACCTGCGCCAGCTCAAGGAGCTTGGACTCTACGACAGCACGACCGTCATCGTCACGTCCGACCACGGCGATTACCACTGGGGCACCGAGCTGCCCGAGCAGACGACGAACCCGATCATGTTCGTGAAGCCGGCACAGAGCGCGTCACAAGACGCCGAGCCGCTCAAGACATCGGATGTGCAGACGGGGCATCTCGATTTTGCACCGACGGTGATGTACGCCGCAACGGGCGATGCCTCGACGTACGGCAATCCTGCCTGGCGCGCTCCCGAGAAGGGGCGCATCCGCCACTTCCTCTTCCCGTACCACGACGGCAAGGTCGACAGCCGCATGACCGAGATGCAGATCGACGGCGACGCGCTGAACTTCGACGACTGGAAGCCCGACGGAGTCCACTGGGATTACAAGTTCTACAACGGCGAGCCCGCTCCGCGCAGCAACGACTAGCGCGCTATCGCCGCG
>CACZQA010000188.1 GCA_902783175.1 uncultured Coriobacteriaceae bacterium | reverse complement strand
TCGGCGGTCTCGGGATCGACTGAGACGGGCTCTCCGTGCGCCGCGTTGATGCGCGCGATGTCGGAGTGGGGGAGCGTCCTGCTGAACAGCCGCTCGTAGCGGCGGCAGGCAGCGATGAATGCCAAGATCACCTCGTCTGCGTCGACGCCCTCGGGGTAGAAGCGCAGCTCGACGTTGGTGCTGAAGGCGTGGATCTTGGCAGTGGCCAGCGCTCCGCCCTCGCCTGTTCCCGTCTCGAGGTAGTCTTCGTTGACAATCGGGTCGAGCGCGCCTTCGCGTGCGTCTGCTTCTGCTTGCTCCATGGTGTGCCGGTCTCCTGCGCGAGGTTGTCGGTTGCGAAACGCTTATCAGGGTACGCCACTTTGCCTTGCGTATAATGTCGATTCATGAATACAGACGCAGCAGACACGAAGCCCGCCGCAACGTCGGCACCTCTCACGACATCCGCCCCCAGGCCATCGCTTGCGAAGGTCGTCATGGCCGCGCTCGCGTTCGGTTGCACGATGGCGTTCGCACGTGCCTTCGGCTCGGGCTTTTCCGGCGTGCTGTTTGCCGGGACCGCCGCGCAGATGGACCTCGTGGGCACCGTGAGCACGGGCGCACGCGTCGTCGCGCTCGTCGCCCTCACGGCGCTGGGGTGCCTGCACAGATCCGCGATCAGCCGCCTTTCGCTCGGCGCTGCGGGCGCCTGCATGGGCATCGGTGTGCTCGTCCTGTCCGCGAGCGCCCTGCCCTGGCTGCAGGTCGCCACGGCACTCGTGTGCGGCGCGGGCAGCGCGTTCGCGATGTTCTCGCTCATGATGCTGCTGAGCAGCAGGTCGCTCAAGGAGATCATTGCGGTGAGCCTTGCCGGCCTCGCTGTGGGCGGCATATTGATCGCGGCATCCATGCTTCTGCCGCCGCCCGTGGGCACCGTGCTGTTCGCGGCATCGGGCGTCCTCTCCACGCTGGGCATCCTCGCCGCCGACCCCACGCTCTCGTCCTGTGTCGACCAGGGCGCGTACTCGGCAGACGAGTTTCGTCTGTTCCCGTGGTTCTCCGCGATCATGTTCGTCGTCTGCGGCATTCTCGGGGCGCTCATCTACGGCGTGGCGACCACGCTGTCGTGGAACGTCATGGAAGGGGTGAGCTACCCCGTCATGGGCGTTGCCGCCGCGTTGACCATCGTGTTTTGCGTGCTCGTGGTGCTCGCCGTCGACAACTGGGCTCAGGTCATCTGGGTTCCGCTGTTCATCCTGCTCGCCGCCATCCTCGCGTTCGTCATCACGAGCGGGCAGATGCTGGGCAGCATCACGCTCGGGCTCGTGTTCGCGCTCATCCTGTGCTACCACTTCCTGCGCTGGATGATCCTCCCGGCGCTCGTCTCGACCTCGCTGCTCCCGCGCTTTCTGACGGGCGGCATCCTGCTCGTCATCACGAACAGCATCTTCAACGTCGGGCTTGGCGCACGCCTCGCGTCCGTCCTGCCGCTTGGCATGCAGGTGCCGAGTGCGTTTGGCGGGGTTATCGCCCTCATCTTGGGCGTCGTGTTCGCCTTCGCCATGTTCATGGAGCACGCGGAGCGCCAGCCGAGCGAGGAGGAGCGCCTTGTTCCGGCGGCGGCGTACCGACGCGGTCTCGAGGCGGCGGCATCAGCTGGAGATGCGGCGCCATCGCACGGGGGCGTCGGGCGCGGCGACGCGGCGCACGATGAAGTGCCGAAGCCCCGGGAGCAGCAGCCCGAAGACGACGTGCCCTCCCAAGCAGAGCCCCTGCCGGCGGAAAAGACCCTGGAGGACTACTGCGCCGAGCTCGCCGACACGTACAGCCTCACCCCGCGCGAAGAAGAAGTCTGCGTCATGACTTCGCGCGGCTACTCGTCGAGCTACATCGCCGAGCAGCTCTACATCTCGGGGAGCACGGTACGCTTCCACCAGCAGAACCTCTACCGCAAGCTCGGGGTGCACTCCAAGCAGGAGCTCATCAACTTCGTCGAGGAGAAGATGCAGGGGTAAGCTGCCCGTCTGCGGCACTTTTGGGCGCGCAAGAGACTCGCCTGCAAAAACTATCAGTTCTGTTGGGTTGCAGTTCTCCCCGCTCAGCGTGCAGATGCCGCGCGATGCGGCATTTCGTGGCCTGTCTGCCAAACGCGCTTTGCTAGCATGTCTCGCGAAGAGAAGGGGACGTGTATCCATGGGTCACAGTGCAAGCCGTAAACCGATTCCTCCGTGTCCGCTCTACGTCGACTTGCGCGGGGCGCTCGTCACCGTCGTCGGTGCCGGACGCGTTGCCGAGCGCAAGATTGAGATGCTGCTCGGACACGGCGCGCGCGTGCGCGTCGTCGCGCCGGCGTGCACCGCTGCCGTCGAAGACGCGGCGGCGGCAGGGACGGTCGAGCTCGTGCGCCGCGCCTACGAGCGCGGCGACCTTTCCGGCTCGTTTCTGGTCATCTGCGCGACGGATGACAGCGCCGTCAACGAGGCGGTCTACGCTGAGGCAATCGCCAACAGCCAGTTCGTGAACGTCGTCGACGTGCCCGACAAGTGCAACGTCATCATCCCGAGCGTTCTGCGCCGCGGCTGCCTGCAGATCGCCGTGTCGACGGGCGGAGCCGCACCGTCTGTGGCACGTGACATCCGCCGTTCCCTCGAAGAACAGTTCGACGAGAGCTGGGAGGCGTACATCGACGTGCTCGGCGAGCTGCGCACGCTCATCAAGCAGCGGGTCCCCGGCCCGGCGGCGGCGCGCAAGCCGCTGTACGAGGCGATTGCCGCAGGCGGCCTGCGCGAGCGCATCGCCGCCGGGGAGCAGCTCGATGCCGAGCGGATATACGGCGAGCTCGTGGCTCCGCTCGTGGGAGAGGGGTGCTAGATGGCCTTTATCGTGATGGGGACGAGCTACAAAACCGCCCCGATTTCGATGCGCGAGAAAATTGCCGTGGCGACGTCCGAGCAGGTGCACGTGCTCCAGGAGCTCTGCCGGCAAGACGGCATAGAGGAGGCGGCGCTGCTCTCGACGTGCAACAGGGTCGAGCTCTCCTTGAACGCCTATACCGACCGCATCGGCGCAGACGCCGCGCGGGCGTTTTTTGCCGAGCGGCTGGGCGAGGAGCCCAGTCGCAGGGAGTTCTACCTCTACCGCGACATCGATGCCGTCCAGCACGTCTTTCGCGTCGTGTGCTCGCTTGACTCGCAGGTGCTGGGCGAGGCGCAGATCCTCGGGCAGATGAAGCGCTCGTACGAGACCGCCGTCGAGGCGCAGACCTGCCACGACATCATGACGAAGCTCTACAAGCTCGCTCTCAACCTGGGCAAGCGCGTGCGCTCCGAGACGGGCATCGGCGCGGATTCGGTCTCGCTTTCCACGACGGCGTTCAAGGCGGCGTCGATGAACATCGAGGACTTCTCGAGCAGCTCCGTGGTCATTTTGGGTGCGGGCGAGATGGCCGGGCTCATCTCCCATTACCTCGTCGAGGCGCGCGCGGCAGACATCGTCGTCGTCTCGCGCACCATCGCTCATGCGGAGCGCTTCGCCGAGACGATCGGGGCGCGAGCGGTCGCCTTCGAGGACCGCTACGATGCCCTGGCACGGGCAGACGTCGTCTTTTCGATGATGGGCTCCGAGGACCCGATCGTGGCAAAAGACGAGCTCGCGCGGGCACGCAGTGCCGTCGGCAGGAGCACCGCGCCGCTCGTCATCGTGGACGAGGGCGTCCCGCGCAACGTCGAGGCGGGCTGTGACGAGCTGTTCGGCGTCGTGCTCTACGACCAGGAGGCGCTCGCGGACATCATCGACGAGGGCCGCGCGCACCGTGCGCAGGCGGTTGCCGAGGTCGAGCGCATGGCCGACGAGGCAGTGGAGGAGTTCCTCACGTGGATGCAGGAGCGCCTCGTCAGCCCGACGGTCAAGGAGATCTACTCCAAGGGCGACCTGGTCGTCGAACGCGAGCTCAAGCACGCGCAAAAGGAGCTCAGGAAGGCATGTGGGGGCGAGCTTCCCGAAGGCGCCGCAGACGTGCTCGAGGCCTACGGCAACGCGATCGTGAAAAAGCTCCTCCACGGGCCGGTCATGCGCCTGCGCAAGGAGGCGAAGAGCGCGGACTCGTTCTACTACACCGAGGCGGCGCGCTACCTGTTCGGCCTGGACACGTTCCCGCCGGGCACGAGGCGCATCCCCACCGAGGTCGCGAACATCATGGGCACGGGGAAGCTCCCGAAAAACCTCGACGACCTGCCGGACGAGGTCGCGCAGCTGCTAGCGGCGCACGGCTACACGGGTACGGTCGATAGCATCCCGAACGAGCTGCTTGAGCAGATCAAGGAGACGTTTCTCGCCGAGGGCAGAAACGCCCAGGACACGAAAGGGCAACGGTAGATGACGAAGCTTCGTATCGCGACGCGCGGCAGCGCGCTCGCGCTGTGGCAGGCAAACACGGTAAAAGACGCGCTTTGCGCGGCATCCCCGGGGCTCGAGGCCGAGCTCGTCGTGCTCAAGACGACGGGGGATGTGACGCTCGACAGGCCGCTCGACAAGATCGGCGACAAGGGCATGTTCACGAAGGAGCTCGAGCGTGCCTTGGTGGACGGCGAGGCCGACCTGTGCGTGCACTCGATGAAGGACGTCCCGAGCGAGCTTGCGCCGGGCTGCGCCATCGGGGCGATGCTCCCGCGCGCCGACGTGCGCGACGCGCTCGTGTGCGGACCGCGTCTGACGGGCGTGGCATCGCTTGACGCGCTGCCTGCCGGCACGCGCATCGGGACGGGCTCTTTGCGCCGCGCCGCGCAGCTGCGGGCAAGGTTTCCGCAGGTCGAGCCCAAGGGCATACGCGGCAACGTGGACACGCGCCTGCGCAAGGCGTACGGCGACGAATACGACGGCGCGATCCTCGCGGCGGCGGGGCTCGAGCGCATGGGCGAGTCCGACAAGATCGCCTGCCTCATCCCCGGCGACGTGATGGTGCCCGCAGCGGGGCAGGGCGCCGTCGGCGTGGAGATACGCGCCGACGACGAGCAGACCGCGCGCCTCGTCGCGCTCGTGAGCGACGAGCCCACCGTGCGCTGCGTGTCCGCAGAGCGCTTCGTGCTCGCGTCGCTGGGTGGCAGCTGCAAGGTGCCGATGGGCGTGTACGCGCGCGAGGAGCAGGGGCGCCTCGTGATGGACGCGATCGTGCTCTCGCTCGACGGCAGCCGCATCGCGCGGGCGCACTGCACCGCAGCCGACGGTGCCTCGCCGCTCGAGCTCGCGCAGCACGTGGTCGACGAGCTCGTCGCCCAGGACGCGCGGACGATACTCGCGGACATTCTCGAAAACGAGGAGCTCTAAATGGCAGATGCGACGACACCCGCGACGGTCTATCTGGTGGGGGCGGGCCCGGGAGACCCCGGCCTCGCCACGATCCGCGCCGTCGAGCTCATCGAGCAGGCGGACGTGGTGGTCTACGACTATCTCTCCAACGGCGCCCTGCTCGCCCATGCGCGCCCCGACGCGCGCCTCGAGTACGTGGGCAAGAAGGGCTTCTCGCATCACGTGACGCAAGACCAGATCAATGCCCTTCTCGTCG
>CACZQA010000187.1 GCA_902783175.1 uncultured Coriobacteriaceae bacterium | reverse complement strand
CACACACGAATGTGGCGGGTCCGGGAAACCGGACCCGCTTTTTCTTGGGGTCCCTCTTGCTTTGCCTTCCGCTTTCAGACGATACAATGAGTTTCCGATTGAACGGCGCGCGCAGGGAGGAACACATGGCAGGAAACGGAATGCCCAAGGCAAAGCACACCCGCGCGCGTACCCA
This sequence comes from uncultured Coriobacteriaceae bacterium, assembly GCA_902783175.1. Lineage (GTDB taxonomy): Bacteria > Actinomycetota > Coriobacteriia > Coriobacteriales > QAMH01 > CACZQA01. The sequence goes on along the minus strand of CACZQA010000187.1, from coordinate 6,679 downwards.
TAGAAACGGCGTGCGCAGCGAGCACTTCGAGGAGGATATTCTGCATGCGGCTGAAGTGCTCTTCGAGTCGAAGGGATACGCGCAGACAAGCATGTCCGCAATCGCCCGTGCCGTCGGCATCGATCAGTCGTCGCTGTACTACTGGTTTTCCTCCAAGGACGATCTTCTTGAGGCAATGCTCGAGAAGAGCAATCTGCCCATGCGCTTTGCTGACGTGAGCGCGCCTGGGGTGAATGTTGCCGCCTACCTGTACGCACTTTCGTATCGGGACACGTACAATCTCTGCACGATGCCCGTTGACTACTTCGAGCTGGAGCAGGCGGCCACGAGAAATCGCGAGAGATTCGAGGGCTACTTCACCAAATACCGTCAGTTCGCGCAGGCTATTAGCTTTGCCATAGACAGGGGATGCGCGCAGGGGGAACTCATCTGCGCTGACAGCGAGGTGGGTGCCTTGAGCTTTCTGCTCGTAGATGAGGGTGTGCAGCACCGTTTTCACCAGAACAAGAAGGGCTTCGACCCGTTTGACGGCTTTGGCAGGACGGATTCCGGCACGCTTGATGTCTCTCGCCACGCGCACGTCGCGGCGCGCGATTGCCTGTCCATGTTCGTCGAGCGGTTCGATTCGATAGAACTTGCTCGTAGCACCGCACAGCAGGCGGGCTGGCTCGACATGGAGCAAGGGTAGCGGTCGAAGCGGCAGTGTGCGATTCGACTGTCCCACTCTGTCATATTTACCATCGTCATTATTTAATCGACCCTAAACACGTGAGAAACGTGTGGTTAACGTGCCGTTCCTATATTCAACACGGTATTGAAAAATCCAGTTGAAAGGGGCGGCTATGGCAAGCGGAGCAAGTCTCAAGAAGCAGGGAGACGCAGGGGGAGGTTCGTTCAGCCTCGATGCACGGCACGTGGCGACGTACCTTCTCCTGGGTCTCGGATTCGCCGTCGTCATGGGCTTCATGTACATGCAGTACGTGTACTACGACGCAATGATGGCGACATTGGGGGTATCCAATGCTCAGCTGGGTTTTCTCGTGTCATTGGTCGGCATCACCGGCGTAATCACTTCAATTCCCTGCGGGGTGTTTGTCGATCGAGTCGACTGCCGCAAATCGCTCACGTTCAGCTTAATCGGCATGATGGCGTTTTGTGCGCTGTTCGCAATCGTCCCCACTTATCAGATCGCAATCGTGACCTGGGCGTGCGCGGGTATCGTCATGAGCTTTTGGTATTCGGCAATCTACAAGACGGTACGTGTTATCGCCCCGCCTAACGCCATCGGCAAGTCATTTGGCATGTTCGGCGTTGGTGTCGCACTCGGCAGCATTGTCGTGAACGTTGCCGGTCTTTCGTTCTACGACTGGTTCGCGAATGCGTACAGTCTCTCCGCGGGTCTCTCCGCGATACTTTGGGCATTCTTCGTAGCGGGAATGATTTCTGCCATCGGCGGCGGCCTCCTTGTGATGTCCTTCGAACCGCAGCAGCCCGTACGCGCTCCGAAAGCCGAACAGCACCAATTGCGCGCGATTTTCAGCAATCTCGGCAGGGCAGTCCGCGACCCGGGTACCTGGTTGTACGTTGGCGGTTGCTTCTGCATCTATTCGTTCCAGGTTTCCCTGTCATACTTCACCCCGTACTTCACGGCGGTCCTCGGCACGACGGTCGCGTTTTCCGGCATCGTGGCTGTGTTTCGCCAATACGGGTTGCGCATCATCTCGGCTCCCCTTGGCGGGTGGATCGGCGACAAGATCGGCTCAACCGCGCGCGTCATCAGGATATCTTTGGCGATTCTCGCCTGCACCGTCGTGGTGATTATGTTGCTCCCCGAATCAACCCCTCTTTGGGTGCTGGTGGCGCTCGTGTTCTTCTTGGGGCTTCTCGGGACGATGAACATCAGCCTGCAGGCATCTATCTCTGAAGATGCCATGGTGCCTCCTCACAATATGGCACTTGTCATCGGGCTCACCTCGGTGTTCAACGCCGATCTATTTCAGGCGACCATGTTCGGTTCTTGGCTCGATGCCTTTGGCAATGGCGGCTACACGTTCATTTGGCTGTACACGCTCGGGATTTTGATTGCTGGAGTCGTTGTGCTGTCGGTGATGGTACGCCGCCGCGAGCGCATTGAAGGCCGCGCGCACGCGGTTGGTTCTGCAGCTTCAGCAACAGGGGAAGGCGGTATCGCATGATCACGGGAAAGGCATGCGTGGTGGTAGTCGACGTCCAACGCGGGCTGCTCGATCCAAAGAGCCAATTTTACGACCCCGACTACGTGAAACTGGTTGAACGTTGCCGTGTGTTGCTCGACAAGGCGCGCGAGGCAAAGGTGCCGATTGTCTACTTACAAGAAGTTCATAGGGAGAACAGGCTCGACATCGGACGCGAGCTCGAGGGCGACGAGAACATGCACTGCGTCGAGACGAGCCCCTACACCGAGGTCGCGGAAAAAGAGCTCGGACGCGATCCTGAGACCGAGCCGCTTGTTAAGAAGCGCCGCTACAGCGGGTTTCTGTACACGGAGTTGGAAGTCGTGCTTTCTGGACTCGGGATTCACCCAGGTGACACGCTCATTTTGTTCGGCGGGTTTACCGATGTCTGCGTCCACTACACCTTTGTCGACGCGCATCAGCGTGATTATCGCCTGCGCGTTGTTACCGATTTATGCACCGCCTCTAACGAGGAACGCGGCTCTGCGGCAATTGAGGCGATGCGGTATCTCCAACATGCTGCACCGTGCACCCTGCAGGAGATGATCAAAGAACTCGAGGAGTATGGGGCGGCGCATTCGGATGCAGTCGACGGATAGGTGGCCTGCGATGTTGTTGCCGGTGCCAGATGATTGTGGGGAAGTGTAGGATTATGAATCTTTCTGCCAAGCGCGTGGGCGCCTATCTGCTCCTTGGCCTGGGGTTTTCGGTGGTTATGGGGTTTATGTACATGCAATATGTGTACTACGACGCGATGATAGAGACGCTCAATATTAGCAATACTCAGCTCGGACTGCTCACTACCGTCCTGGCTGTCGTGGGCTTGGTGACTGCTCTGCCTCTCGGCGCGTTGGTCGATAGGGTCGACTGCCGACGCGCCCTTACCGCGAGCCTTCTCGTCATCATCGCGGGATGCGGCTTCTTTGCCCTCGTGCCGACATACGAGAGTGCGCTGGCTAGTCGTGTGATCGGCGGTATCGCCATGAGTGCGTGGTATGCGGCAATCTACAAGACAGTTCAAGTGATGGCACCGCCCGACTCAATTGGCAGGTCGTTTGGTTTGTTTGGGGTAGGTATCGCTGTTGGTGGAATTCTGGTCAACGTCGCCGGATTGTGGCTCTACGATCGAGTCGCGGAAGTGTATGGCCTGACAGCGGGCCTCTCGGCGATCCTCTGGGCGTTTTTCGCCGCTGGCATGATCGCTGCTGTGGCAGGGCACGTGCTTGTCATGTCGCTCGCTCCTGCGCAACCCGTCAGGGCACAGGATGGAACGATCAAGGGGGCCCGCGCTCTTCTGAAGGGATTTGGAAGGACCGTGCGCGACCCCGGTACGTGGCTGTACGTCGTGGGATGCTTCTGCATTTACTCGTTCGAGGTGTCCATTTCGTACTTTACCCCGTATTTCACGGCAGTCCTCGGCGCTACGGCTGTGTTCTCTGGTGTCTTGGCGGTGTTCCGTCAGTATGGGCTCCGGATACTCTCGGCTCCGTTCGGTGGCTGGCTGGGGGACAAGCTGGGCTCGACGGCGCGCGTCATCCGTGTCTCACTCGTCGTTCTCGCGCTTGTCGTGGTGCTGGTGATGACGTTGCCCAAAGGGACGCCAGCTGGGGTGCTGATTGCGCTGACCTTGCTGCTCGGCTTGCTCGGAACCATGAATATCAGCTTGCAGGCCTCGATTTCACAAGATGCGATGGTTCCTCCCGAGAATATGGCCCTTGCCGTCAGCATGACCTCCCTGTTTTCTGCCGACCTGTTCCAGGCAACGCTGTTCGGGTACTGGCTCGACTCCTTTGGGAATGTCGGCTACTCGTACATCTGGACCTTCACGCTTGTCGTGGCATGCGTCGGGATTGGCACACTCACGGCAATGCTGCACAGGCGCCGCCGCGCCGAATCTGGCGGTGTGTCTACAAGAAACCCCCAAGCTCCGAAGCCGGCATGATTTTGGATATCCGCAGAGTTTTCTTCAGAAAACGCTGTGTTCGACACTTGTGTGTGCGGGCGGCATCTATGCAGCCCGCACAGTTGTTTCAAAGGAGACTCTCATGTTATGTGAACGCCCATGGGTGCAGCCCGAAGTTTACGAGATCGCGTCAGGATTGTACTGTCTGTATCTTGGCCGCGACGTGACCCCGCCTTCTCCCGTGTCAGATATTGCCACCAACTGGGTAGATTTGGACTGGAAGTGGGGCGTGTGCTCGTATGTCATAGTCGGAGGAGGTACCGCACTCGTGTTCGACACGGGCGTGTACTCTTCGCAGGGCATGTGGATCAGATCGTTTGTCGAGCGTGAACTGCGACCGAAGCGCATCCTCGTCGTCAACAGCCACTGGCATCTCGACCACGTCTCCGGAAACGCCCACTTCGCCGACTGCCCCATCATCGCGACGATGCGTTGCCGCGATACCCTCTCGGCTTTGCAGGACAAGATCGAGAGCGCCTCGCTGTGGGGCGAACCTGCAGTGTCCGTCGTGCTTCCGAACATCACGTTTGCCGATGAGCTCCGCATTCAACTGGGGCGAAGGTCGCTGCACCTGCGCAGGTTTGACCTTCATACTCCTGACAGCGTGTTGATAGAGTTGGAGGGGGAGGGTATCTGTCTGTGCTCGGACATGCTCGAGGACACGGTGCCCTTTGTTACCGAGTTCGACAAGATTCCCGTGTTTGCCCGAGAGCTCTCGAGGCTGAGAGGACTCGGGTGCGACGTATTCTACCCCTGTCATGGAAACCCGCATGTCATCGAGAACGGTGGATACGGTCCCTCGTTCATTGATGCAATGGAAGAATACTATTGCAGTCTTGAAAAGATCGGCTCTGGCGAGGCGCCTGCGTCCTTGCCGCTCGAGGAGTGCATTGCCCATGCGCTTTCCGAAGGCGCCGTGAGTGTCTGGGAGCCGTACCGCAGCGTGCATGCCAAAAACCGTGAGGGCATCCTTGCATCAACGAGAGGTGCCGCCTCCGACTTTCATTAGTTAATTGACTCTAAACACGTGCGAAACGTGTGGTTAACAAAGCACTCCTATTTTCAATACGTTATTGATTTCCTGGTAAGAGGTGACGTATATGAATGGAATGCTGCTCTTGGGTGTAGGGCTCACCGTGATCCTCATCTTGCTCATCGGAATCTTCGTCGGGCGTAAAGTCGAGGGCGACTCCCAGAACTTCCTGGTGGCAGGGCGCATGATGCCCGTCTACCTGGTGGCACCCGCCTTGATGGTCGCGGCGGTCGACTCCAACGCGACGCTTGGCAACGTCGACCTCAGCGCCCAGTTCGGATTCTGGAGCGGCGCGCTGCTCGCCATCGGCCTCGCTGTCGCGCTGGTGCTGTCGGGCATCTTCATCGCGAAGCCCATGAACAGGATGGGGCTCTTCTCGCTCGGTGACTTCTTCCGCGTCAAGTTTGGCAAGAATTTCGAGAAGCTCGCTTCCACCATCATGGTGCTCGCCTACACCATCTTGTTCGCGGGCAATATGGTTGCCTGTGGCTTCCTGTTCAACTATTACCTTGGCATTCCCTACATCGCAGGCCTGTTTTTGGCCGGCGGCCTCGTGCTCGTCTACACCGTCTTTGGCGGCTTGTACTCCGATGCCTACACCGCGACGATTCAGACGGCTATCACGCTCACCGCGGCCATCGTCATCGCGATCTTCATCGGCGTGAACTTCGGGTTCAGCACGCCCGAGGGCATGGGTCCCTTCGATTGGGAGCAGCTCTACGACCCATCGGCGTGTAGCGCCGTCAACTGGGCGACCATCGTCTCGCTGGGGATTGGCGACATCGTCGCCATCGACTTCCAGCAGCGCATCTATTCGGCCAAAAACGAGAAGGTCGCGCAGCAAGCATGTTTCATCGGGGCGTTTCTGACCGCCGTCATCGGCGTCATCTACGCGATGATCTCGCTCACGGCGGTTAACTCCATCGGTATGGAGTACACAGGAAGCCCGTTGCTCTACCAGCTGCTCAACGACTACGTTCCTCCGATTATCACCGTGCTCGTGCTGTCCGGCATCGTCGCGGCCTCCTTCTCCACGGCATCCGGTGCAATACTTGGCATGTCCAGCGTTATCGTGCGCAACATCGCAGGGTTTCGTCGCAACTCCGACACGAATCACCGCGACCCGCAGCTGCGCTATGTCAGGCTTTGCATGGTCCCGCTCGCGCTGTTCGGCATCTTGATCGCCGCCCGTCTGCAGCAAACGGGCATCTTGCTCACCCTCGCCTTCGACCTGATGCTCTGCTGCCTGATTCCGGCGCTGTTCGGCGGGCTGTTCTGGAAGCGTACCTCTCGCAAGGCGGTGTTCGCGGGCGCCGTGGTCGGCTTCGTGGTCCGCATCGTCCTGTTTGTCTTGTGCCCTGTCGTCTACGGTGCCGATAACACTCTGCTCTACATACCCAACGACATCGTGACCGCAGATCTCGACGGGTACGTCACTTTCATCAGCTTCGGGGCGTCGCTCGTCTCCTT
>CACZQA010000186.1 GCA_902783175.1 uncultured Coriobacteriaceae bacterium | reverse complement strand
CTGCTCTGCCCCAAATGCGCAGCTCAGCTCCCCTATATCGACTTGCGTGCCTCGTGCCCTCGATGCGGCGCGCCCTACGGAAAAATAAATTGCACGGAATGTGCGGATTTCAGCTCGGTTTCAGGTGACGGGGCACCTGCCGCGCGCTTTCCCTTCGTCCACGCACGCGCCGCCTGCACCTACGAGGGCGTGGCAAAGGACCTCATCTTGGCCTACAAAGATGGCGACGAGGTCAGGCTCGACGCTTTCGTGGCAGAGCTTATCGCGGGGGCCATCGCCGGTGCGGTGCACCCGAGCCCCGGCGTCGACGGCACGCGCTTTGCCCACGAGCGCCCAAGCGACCTGCGGTGCTGGGCGGATGCCCTCGTCGCCATCCCCACGAGCGCGGCAGCCCGACGGCGGCGCGGGTACGACCATATGGAGCGCGTCGCCCAACATTGCGCACGCTCTACCGGGCTGCCGCTGCTCCACGCGCTGCGGCATGCGCGCACCGTGGCCGATCAGCGCGCCCTGGGCGCGGAGGAGCGCATGCTCAACCGCCAAGGCTCGTTCGAGCTCGCGAAGGACGTGGGGCAGCTTCCTTCCCATATAGTATTAGTGGACGACGTGTTCACGACGGGCGCGACCGCATCCGCGGCAGCCGCTGCCCTCGTCGCCGGTGGCGCTCGGGAGGTTGTGGTAACCGTCGCTGCGCGCGTATGGTAAAGTAGCGAACCTGCAGGGAATCGAATAGACAGCAAAGGAAGTATTCGTGCTAGGTATCAGCGGTACGGAACTCGTACTAATCCTATTCTTCGGTTTCCTCATCTTTGGCCCGGAAAAGCTGCCTCAGATGGGGCGCACCATTGGACGAGCAATCAGGCAGTTCAGAACCGCCTCCGACTCGATGAACCAGAAGTTCAAAGACGAGGTCGCAGACCCGTTCAAAGATGCGGTCAGCCCCTATACCGACGACATCAAGGATGTCGCGGCGCCTATCAAAGACGACATCGACGCGATCAACAAGAACCTGCGCGATGTCCAGAATACGGTGACGAACCCCATCAAGAGCGTCTTCTCCACGCAGCAAGATGAGCATTCCGATATGGCGACGCGCAAGACCGCCGCCGTCATCGCCGGCAGCACAACCTCGAGCGCGCCCGCGACGCAGTCCGCGCAGCAGCCGGAGGCCCAGCCTGCCACCACGGCAGATGCTCCAGGCGCCGACCCGTTCGCGAGCGTTTTTGCCTCCGGAAAGACAAGCTCAGAGGACGAGCAAGAAGACGCTGCGCAGGACAAGCCCAAGGGTCAGCCGCTCCCCGACAACGGCGGCACGGTAAAGAAGAGCATGGCCGCCTCGCTGTACGACCTCGACTCCGAGGACGGTGAGTAGCATGCCCATCGGACCCGCGCGTATGCCCTTGATGGACCACCTCGGCGAGCTGCGCCGCAGGCTCATGATCATCGTCGTCTGCCTGTTGGTGTCTGCCTGCGTGCTCTACATGATCTCGCCCCAGATCATCGAGTTTCTCACGTTGCCCATCCAAGAGTTCATCCCCGACAAGCTCGTCGTGCTCAACGCCTTCGGCGGCTTCACTCTGAAGTTCCTGGTCGCTCTGTTTGCCGCGGCCGTCGTCTGCAGCCCCATCATCTTCTGGGAGATCCTCGCGTTCTTCCTGCCCGCGCTCAAGGAAAACGAACGCAGGATGGTACTGCCGACTTTCTTCATCGCCGTCGCACTGTTCGTGCTCGGCATGGTGTTCTGCTACGCGTTCTGCCTGAACGCGGCGTTCCAGTTCCTCATGGGCGAGAGCGCGTCGATCGGCACCGTCATGCCCGAAGCGGCAGACTACGTCAAGTACGTCATCTTGTTCCTGCTCGCCTTTGGCATCGCGTTCGAGCTTCCTCTCGTCGTGTTCTACCTTATCTTGTTCGATATCGTGCCGTACAAGACCATGCGCGCTAACTGGCGCTACGTCTACGTCGGCCTCATGGTGCTTTCCGCCGTCGTCACGCCGGACGCTTCCCCCGTGACGATGATCATCCTGTTCGCGGCCCTGCTCGCCCTGTACGAGGTCGCGCTGTTCGTGGCGCGCATCGCTCTCGCGCGTAAGATCAAGCGCCAGAAAGAGGCCGAAGCGCAGGAGGAAGCCGAGTAGCCATGCACGAGATGTCGCTTTGCCAGGGAATCTTCGATTCGGTCGTGCCCGTCGCCAAGGCAAACGGGGCGACCAAGATCACCGAAATCACGCTCACCATCGGCGACATGACGATGGTGGTGCCCGAGGCTATGGAATTTGCCTTCGAGGCGCTGTCGGAAGACGACCCGCTGCTCGAGGGGGTCAAGCTCACGATGAACTTCGTCACCCCAAAATCGCGCTGCCTCGACTGCGGTAACGAGTTCGAGCACGACCGCTTCCACCTGCATTGCCCCAAGTGCGACAGTGACGCGACAATACTCATTGCAGGGCGCGAACTTGAAGTAGCCTCGATGGAAATCGAGTCACCCGACGACGAAGAAGACGAGGAGTAACCATGGCGCACATCGATCTGGAAACCAAGATTCTGAACAAGAACGACCGTCAGGCCGAGGAGAACCGCAAGCTTCTCGACGAAAAGGGCGTCTACATGGTCAACTTGCTCGCGAGCCCCGGCTCGGGCAAGACTTCTACCATCGTCGCGACGATCAAGGCGCTCAAGGACAAGTACCGCATCGCCGTCATCGAGGGCGACATCGCGAGCGACGTCGACTCGCAGACCATCAAGAGCATGGGCATCCCCGCCGTGCAGATCAACACGGCTGGCACCTGCCACCTCGAGGCCGACATGCTCAAGCGCGCACTCGACGTCATCGACCTCGACAACACCGATCTCATCTTCATCGAGAATGTCGGCAACCTCGTGTGCCCAGCCGATTTCTACCTGGGCGAGAACATCAAGGCGATGATCTTGTCCGTTCCCGAAGGCGACGACAAGCCCCTCAAGTACCCCGGCATCTTCCAGGTGTGCGAGGCCGTCATCCTCAACAAGGTCGACGTCATGCCCGCCTTCACCTTCAACGAGGACCTGTTCAACGAGCATATCAACGACCTCAACCCGTCAGCGGCCGTCTTCCGCATCGCCGCAGTCAAAGACGAGGGCGTCGACGAGTGGGCGTCGTGGCTCTCCGAGCAGATCGAGGCCGCCAAGTAGGGCTATGCCGCGAGTCGAGACGCGCCCCTAACCGTTCATCCAACTGCTTCGAATTGAAGTCCCCCTTTTGCCGACTGACTCTAAACTGTGAGTCACGACCGCAGAAGGGGGATTGTCTTTATGTCCGACTACACGCCAACGAATGCACCCGCGCAAGTAACCGAGCTCATGCTCGCCGGAATGACCGGCAAGTCGAAGCTCCCCGTCGTGAAGATGTTTTTGCTGGGAATACTCGCTGGTGCGTTCATCGCGTTTGGCGCGGAGGCCTCGAGTCTTGCCGCGCATAACGTCACGCAAGTCGGAATCCAGCGCCTCATCATGGGCTGCGTCTTTCCCGTCGGCCTCATCATGGTCGTGCTGCTGGGCACGGAGCTCTTCACCGGCAACTGCATGATGGTTGCCGCCGTCGCCGACAAGCGGGTCAAGTTCGCCATGCTGCTGCGCAATTGGGTCGTGGTCTACCTCGGCAACCTGGTCGGTGCCGCCTTGATCGTGCTGCTCGTGAGCGCGACGGGGCAGCTTGGGTACAGCTCGAATGGCCTGGCAGTGCTCACGATCAAGATTGCCGCTGCAAAGACGGGGCTGAGCTTTGGGGCCGCGTTTGCGGGGGGCATCCTCTGCAACGTGCTCGTGTGCGTCGCCGTGCTTTTGGCCATGGCCTCGAAGAGCATCATCGGCAAGATCATGGGCATCTGGTTCCCCATCATGGCGTTCGTGCTCTCCGGATTCGAGCACAGCGTTGCCAACATGTACTACATCCCCGCGGG
>CACZQA010000185.1 GCA_902783175.1 uncultured Coriobacteriaceae bacterium | reverse complement strand
TTTGCGAGACGGACCACCTTGCCGCCGAGGATGTCGATTGCGGGCACGAGAATCATGTATGCCCCCTCCTTCGTGATAGATAGGACCTGTCAGGCGCGCGCTAGTACGCGTCTGACCAGCGTCCCGCGTACATCGGGTCTGGATTGGTGCCAAAGTCCCCGGTCGCCGCCGAGATGCGCGTGCCGAAGATGGAGACCTCGCCCAGGCTCGTCTGCGCCTTCGCGTCGAGCGAATTGCCCCAGGTGTCTCCCGTCGCCTCGACGTGCACCGTCCCGAGCTCGTCAGATAGCGCGACATCGCCCTCGAAGGCGACCTTCGTGCCACCATCCGTGCCCGTCGCATCGAACGTTCCGATGTTCTCGACGTCGAAGTGGATGGAAAGCGCGTCGCCATCTGACTTGAGCGAGACCGTCCCGCGCCCATAGCGCTTGGGACCTTGGACGACGACATCGTAGGAACCGTTGATCATGGTCTTTCGAACCCTCCTTGTGGCTAGCCGAAGCTCTCGACGATCGTGCCGAAGTTGCTGAGCACCCTAAGGCCGAGCGCGGAGGACTTCTCCGGATGAAACTGAACGCCGAACACGAGCCCGTGCGCGACTGCCGAGTCGAAGGGGCGCGCATGCGTGGTCGTGGCGATGACGTCGTCCGCGCTATCGGCGACGACGTTGTAGGAATGCGTGAAGTAGAAGTGGCTGTGGTCGGGCACGCCCGCGAACAGCGGGACGGGGCTTGCCGTCTGGCCGTCAATCTGGACGGTCTGCGTGAAGTCGACCGTGTTCCAGCCCACGTGCGGCACCTTCAGCTTGTTGCCCGCGGGGTCGAACGACTCGACGCGCATGACGTGGCCGGGCAGGATGCCGAGGCCCTCCATGCGCGTGCCCGCGGGGCAGCCCTCGTCGCCCCACTCGAACAGCAGGTGCAGCCCCAGGCAGATCCCCAGAAACGGCGCGCCGGCGGCGACGGCCGCGCGGATGGCATCTGCCTGCCCCGTCTCGTTCATGGTGGCCATGGCGTCGGCAAACGCGCCGACGCCCGGCAAGACGATGCCGTCAGCGCTGCGGATGGCGGCGGCGTCATCGGTGATGACCGCGTTGAAGCCCGCATCCGACAGCCCGCGCTGCACCGAGGCGAGGTTTCCCTTGTGGTAGTCGACGACTGCGATGCGGGCACCCATCTACAGGACCCCCTTCGTGGACGGCACCTGCCCCGCGATGCGCGGGTTGGGTGCCACGGCCTGCATGAGCGCCTTGGCAGCCGCCTTGAAAAGTGCCTCGATGATGTGGTGCGCGTTGCGCCCCTCGATCGAGCGGAGGTGCAGCGTCACGCCCATGTTGGAGGCGAACGCGATCCAGAACTCCTCGGAAAGCGACGTGTCGAACGTGCCGAGTATCCCTGCGGGCACGTCCACCTTGTAGTGGAGCTGGCCACGTCCGGAGATGTCGACTGCCGCCGCGACGAGCGTCTCGTCCATGGGCAGAAGGATCGACCCGTAGCGCGTGATGCCCTTCATGTCGCCGAGCGCCCTGGCAAAGCAGGTCCCGAGCACGATGCCACAGTCCTCGACCGTGTGGTGCGCGTCGACTTCGATGTCGCCTTTCGCGTGCACCGTCAGGTCGAACAGGCCGTGCCTGCCGAAGGCGTCGAGCATGTGGTCGAAAAACGGCACGCCCGTGTCGATATCGGTCTTTCCCGTTCCATCGAGGTCGAGCGCGATGGAGATGTCGGTCTCCTTGGTCGTGCGCGTCATCTCGGCTGTTCTGCCCATGGAATCCTCCCGTCTCGTCTTCTCGTACTGGCTTGGGCGTTGCACCCTAGCCGAGCGCCCAGTTCTTGAGCACGTCGTCGAGCGCCGCCAGAAACGCGTCGTTTTCTTCCGGCGTGCCGATGGAGACGCGCAGGCAGCCCGGCAGGCGCGTGTCGCCGGACACGTTGCGCACCAGCACGGAATGCTGCTGGTGCAGGCGCTCCCAGACCCCCGTTGCCCCCGAGACGTGGAACAGGATGAAGTTGGCCTCGCTCGGGTGCACGCGCACGCCCTCCATGGCGTCCAGTGCCGCGAGCACGCGGGCACGTTCGCGCTTCGTCGTCTCGATGCCGTCTTCGAACAGGTCCGCATGTGCCATGACCTCTTCTGCGACGATCTGGCTGAGCGCGTCGACGGAGTACGGCTGGCGCACCTTCTTGAACTCGTTGATGACCGTGGGGTTGGCGAGGTAGTAGCCAAGGCGCACCCCGGCGCAGCGGTACGCTTTGGAGAAGGTGTGCAAGATGATGAGGTTCTCGTACTCGGAGAGCAGCTCGAGGCAGCCGCCCTCGGCAAACTCGCCGTAGGCCTCATCGACCAGCACGAGCGCGTCGCTCGCGTCCAGGATGCGCCTGATGTCGTCGACGCCGGTCGTCATGCCGGTCGGGTTGTTGGGACTCGTGAGGACGACGACGTCGATATCGCCTGCGGAAAGGCGCTCGACCGCCTTGTCGACGTCGATGTGGAAGTCGTCGCCGACGCGTGGGCAGTTGACGACCTCGGTGCCCGTGAGCTCGGCGTTCGTCTCGTAGACCGAGAAGGTCGGCGGGAAGTTGAGCATCTTGCGGCCCGGGCCGCCCCAGGCGACCATGATGTCGTAGAGCAGCTCGTCGCCGCCGTTGCCGCACAGCACGTTTTGCACCTGCACGCCCCAGTGCTTCGCGATCGCCCTGCGCAGGCTGTTGGCGAGCGGATCGGGGTAGCGGTTGAACGCAAGCTTCCCGATGCGCGCGAGGACCGCGTCCTTGACCTCGGGCGGGACGTCGAGCGGGCTCTCGTTGGCCGAGATGAGGACGTCTGCCTTCATGTACTTGGGATCGTAGGGAATCATGCCCTGCAGCGCTGGCGCTGACTGGCGTACCTGCTTCATTTCTCCTCCGCTATTGTTAGTCCGACATGGCGTCTTCTCGGCTGCTACTCGTGGTCGTGGCCGCAACCGCACTCGTGGCCGTCGCCATGTTCGTGGCCACAGCCGCACTCGTCCTCGTCGTCCATGCCGGCGAGCTCTTCCTGCACGTACTTCATGAACTGCAGGCGCAGGTCCACGCTCTTGCCGTGCGACCACAGACCCTCGCGCGCCGCCATGGTCTCGACGGCGTCGGCATCGGTCTCGAGCGCGTCGAACGAGTAGCTCAGAACCGAGCTCTTCTTCATGAAGTCGTCGACGGAAAGCGGGCTGGAGAACGCCGCGGTGCCGCCGGTCGGGAGCGTGTGGTTGGGGCCGGCGACGTAATCGCCCACGGCCTCGGGCGTCCAGGGGCCGAGGAAGATGGCGCCGGCGTTGCGCACCTTGCCGAGCAGCTCCCACGGGTCGGACATGTTGATCTCGAGGTGCTCGGGCGCGATGACGTTCACGGCGTCGAAGGCCTGCGTGAGCGTCTTGCACACGACGACGAGGCCGTGCTCGAGGGACGCTTCGGTGATCTCGCGGCGTGCGGTCTGCTCGAGCAGCTCGTCGAGCGCGTCTTCGATTTCGGGCAGCAGGCCCTCCTCGGTCGTCACGAGATAGCAGGTCGCCTTGGGATCGTGCTCCGCCTGCGCCATGAGGTCGATGGCGACGAACTCGGGGATGGCGGTCTCGTCGGCGAGCACGCACACCTCGGACGGCCCGGCGATCATGTCGATGCCGACATCGCCGTTCACGAGTTTTTTCGCCGCGGCGACAAACGCGTTGCCGGGGCCGGTCACCTTGTTGACGGCCGGGATGGTCTCGGTGCCGTACGCCATGGCTGCGATGGCCTGCGCGCCGCCCACCTTGAAGATGCGGTCGACGCCCGCGGCGTTGGCGGCAACGAGCGTGTAGGGGTTGACCGTGCCGTCCTTGGACGGGGGCGTGCACATGATGATCTCGTCGACGCCCGCGACCGCCGCGGGGATGGCGTTCATGAGGACGGTCGAGGGGTACTGGGCACGCCCGCCCGGCACGTAGATGCCCACGCGCTGAAGCGGCGTGAAGCGCTGGCCGGTGATGGCGCCGTCGGAGCGGGTGTTGAACCAGGACTGCTGCAGCTGGCGCTTGTGGAACTCGGAGATGTTGTCCGCCGCGTACTCGACCGAGCGCGCGAAGTCCTCGTCGACGGCCTTGAGCGCGTCTTCGATTTCCTCGTCGGTGACCTCGAGCGCGTCGAGCGTGACGTGGTCGAACTTCTCGGAGTACGCGCGCAACGCCGCGTCGCCTTCCTCACGCACGGTGGCGACGATGTCGGTTGCGGCCTTGAGCGCGTTCGCGTCGAATGCGGAATCGCGCTCGAGCAGGGAGGCGTCGAACACCTGGCCCTCTTCCAAAACGATCTTTCTCATGATGCTCCTATCCAAGATAACCTTGCGTGGTCGGGTATGTATCGGGCGGCGTCCGTCAGCTCATCGTGACGTCGTTGTCTCGTGTCAGCTCCTCGAGCCTCGAGGCGAGCTCGATGACGCGCGGGTCGGTGCGCACAGCGGCCGGGTTGGCGATGAAGCGCGCCGTGGAGCCGAGCACCTCGCTCACCACCCGCAGGTGGTTCTCGCGCAGCGTCGTTCCGGTTGCCGTGATGTCGACGATGCGGTCGGCCATCCCGACGATGGGCCCGAGCTCGATGTTGCCGTGCATCTTGATGATGTCAACCTGCACGCCTTTGCCCTCGTAGTACGAGCGCGTGATGCGCGGGTATTTGGTAGCGACGCGCCGCACGCCGAGGCGCGCGTAGGATGCCTCGGCCTTTCCGGCCGCCGCCTCGGGCTCCGCCACGACGAAGCGGCAGTAGCCGTACTTGAGGTCGACCATCTCGAGCACGTCGAGGTCTGCCTCGACGAGCGTGTCCTTGCCGCAGATGCCGCAGTCGGCGCCGCCGTAGGTGGTGAAGACCGGGGCATCGGTCGGGCGCACGATGATGAAATCGACGCCCGGGTTCGAGATGATGAGGTGCCTGCCGGGGTTCTCGAGGCCCGTCGTGTCGAGCCCCGCCTCGCCCAGCAGGGCGACGGTATCGTTGAACAGCGACCCCTTGGGGACCGCGATCTTGAGATTGCGCTGCGTCATCGCGAACCCCCTCCCAACACGACGCGCTTTCCCTCGCGCCTGAGCTCTTTCGCGCGCGCGAACATCTCGTTCGCGTCGTCGCACGTTATCTCCTGTTCGGGCCCGACATGCGGAGGGAGCACGCCTTGCGCCTCGAGCGCCTGCATGACCTGCTCGATGACGATGGCAAAGCCGGCAGCGGGCTCGTCTCGCCCGAACGACTCGAGCGTGTGGTCGTAACGGCCGCCGCTTGCCAGCGCGGCCGGCACATCGGGCGCGAAGGCTCGAAAGACCATGCCCGTGTAGTAGTCGAACGACGAGATGATGGAGAAGTCGACCATGAGCTTGCCCGACTCGGCGTTGGCGGTGACGAGTTCGTAGGTGCGCTGCAGGTCGTCGAGACCGTCCTCGCAGCCAAGCGGTACGACGAGGGAACGGCACTGCTCGAACGCCTCCTCGCCCCCGCGGATGCGCGCGAGCTTGGAGATGGCCTCGGCGTAGATGGGCTTGGCGCGCTTGTCGGACGCGAGGCGGTCGACGGCCACCAGATCCGAGCTGTGGAACGCCGCGAAGACCTGCGCCGCCCACGCGGGGTCGTCGCTCGCCTCGCTCACGAGGGCGTTGAGCACGCCGACCGTGCCGATGGCGACGGTGAAGTCCTCGATGCCCGTGGCCTCGAGCGCCTCGAACAGCAGGCAGAGCACCTCGGCGTCGGCCACGGCGCCGCGCCTGCCGATGAACTCGATGCCCGCCTGCATGACCTGGCGGTCCTGGCCGTAGGTGGAGTCGTTCTCGGTGAAGACGTGCTGGGCGTAGCACAGGCGGAACGGCCCGGCGTGCCCGTCGAGTCGCAGCGCGGTCATGCGCGCGACGGGAAGCGTCACGTCGGGACGCAAGACGAGCAGGTCGTTGTCGCTGTCGAAGAACCTGAACGGGGTGTTGGACAGCTCGCCGCCCATCTCGAGCACGTCGAGCAGCTCGACCGCGGGCGTCTCGACGGGGAGGTATCCCCAGAGTTTGAAGCGCTCGTTGATCGCCTCTTTAATGGAAAGCCGCCATGCCGCCTCGGTGGGCAGCACGTCGCGAAAACCGCGTGGCGTCTTTGGAATCATGGTATGCCTTCTCCTTACCGCATCTGAATCGATGGCGACTACTCTAGCACAGTAGAGTGCTATAGCGTCATCTTTTTTCGACAGCGGCGTTGAATTATTGTTACGAAACCTTGATTGTACGTCATCGGGAAGCGGCATCCCGCCAGCTTCCCGGCAAATGCACCAGATAGGCGCGCTGCGGCGCAGGCGCGGGGCGCAAAGTCTGCGCCCATGGCCTATACTCTCGCCAACGCAAGGGCAACGGGCGAGGAGACGGGCGCATGGCGCAGCAGCACGGAAAGAACGGGGAACACCGCGAATACGGCACCGAGGGCAGGTACCGCGCGCAATCCGCGAGCGATTTCAGAAGGTCGTCCGAGCACTACCGCGCGCACACGTCGTATCGCCGTGGGGGCCATGCCATCCAAAGGCCCGAGGCGGGCGACGCGTCGGGCAGCTCCACGCGAAGCGCCCGCAGGCGCACGGCAGCCTCGGGGCGGGCACGTGTCGGCAAGCGGCCTCTCGTCATCGCGCTTGCCGTCGAAGTGGTCGTCGTGGTCGTCGGGATCGCTGCCGTAGTGCACGGCTTGTCCCAGGATGCGGGCAGCGCCTGGACGACGCCTGCCGCGCCACTCGAAGACGGCCGGATCGTCATGCAGGTCAACGGCGACGAGGACACCTATGTCAAGCAGGGCGAAGACTACATCGAGTCGGGGGCGCGCGCCTACGACAAGAAGGAGGGCTTCCTCACCGACGGCATCAAGACGAGCGGAAGCGTGGACACGTCCACGACCGGCGACTACGACGTCACCTACACGGTGCGCAACTCCGAGAACATGGAGGCGAGCATCACGAGGACGGTCCACGTGGTCGACGACATGGACGTCGACGACGACGGGATATCCGTGCTCATGTACCACTACGTCTACGACGAGGGCAACCCGCCCGCGAAGATGGACGCGAACTACATCTCCAGCACCAAGCTGGAAGCCGAGCTGAAGTGGCTTTCCGACAACGGCTACTACTATCCGTCGTTCGCGGAGCTGCGCGCCTACCTCGAGGGAACGCATTCGCTACCCAAGAAGAGCGTCGTCCTCACGTTCGACGACGGCGAGCAGGGCTTCCTCGACTACGGCACGCCGCTGCTCAACAAGTACCACGTGCCGGCGACGTCCTACATCATCGGAAGCGACCCCAATTTTACCGAGAAGGTCTCCACGTACATGAGCGAGTACGTGAGCTTCCAGTCCCACACCTACGACCTGCACCGCGACGGCAACACGAACAAGGGCAAGGGCGGCAAGATCTGGGACCTCGACCAGGCGTCGCTCGAGCAGGACTGCAACCAGGCCATCGCCCAGCTGCACGACGCTCAGTCGCTTGCCTACCCCTACGGCGACTGCCCCGACTTCGCGCCTGCCGCGCTTGAGGACTGCGGCTACCTGTGCGCGTTCACGGTGCAAAACGACCAGATGCGCAAGGGGGACAACCCCTACAAGCTGCCCCGCGTGCGCATGTTCGGAAGCTCCGCGCTCGAGGGGTTTGAGTACCAGGTGCAGCACGGCATCGGCTAGGTGACGGCGGGCGCGCATAGCGTGGACTCTGCACGCACGAGATGCGTGGCACTGCCACGGTTCTCGCGCATCAAGCACCGGATGTGTGGCACTGCCACGTTTCTCGCGCAGTGGGGAGGGCGGGGCACCAGCACCGCGGATTTTTTTCTGCCGTTTGCCCGCGGCAGGCCACCTGAGGGCAGATTTGGGGTTTAATTCGAAGGATAGCACCCGTTTGAAACCGTCTAAGAAGAGAGGACGCTGCCTATGAAACTGGCGTTTTTCCCGGGTTGTCTGGTGGACATGTTCTACCCCGAAGTCGGCATCGCCGCCGTCAACGTGCTCGAGCGGCTCGGCTGCGACGACATCGACCTGCCCAAAGAGGAAATCTGCTGCGGTCAGGGCCTCGTGAACTCTGGCTACGCGAAGGAGACGGCGCACGTCGCGCGCTACGTCATCGACGCGTACAGCAAGACCGACTACGACTACATCGTCTCGCTCACCGGCTCGTGCATGAACGCGATCGTGAACGACTACCCTCCCCTGCTGGCCGACGACCCCGTCTACCTGGAGAAGCTCGAGAAGCTCTCGAAGCGCATGTACGAGTTCACGGACTTCATCGTCAACGTGCTCGGCGTCACCGACGTCGGCGCGCACCTCGACGCGACCGTCACCTACCACGCGAGCTGCCACATGACCCGCTTCCTCGGTCTTGCCGAGCCGCCGCTGCAGCTGCTGCAGGCGGTCGACGGGATAACCTACCTGGAAATGGAGCACAAGGAGCGCTGCTGCGGCTTTGGCGGGACCTTCTCCGTCAAGCAGCCCGAGATCTCGGGCGAGATGGTCAAGGAGAAGTGCCGCACGGTCATCGCGACGGGAGCGGACGTGCTCGTCGGCGCCGACCTGCCCTGCCTCATGAACATCAAGGGCGCGTTGTCGCGCATGCGCACCGAAGGCGAGCTCGACCGCGACATCGAGGTCCTGCACATCG
>CACZQA010000184.1 GCA_902783175.1 uncultured Coriobacteriaceae bacterium | reverse complement strand
TGAGGCCACGCCGTAGATGCCGCCGACCAGGCCAAGCGCCATGCCGCGCTTCTCGGGCGGGAACGCGGTGCCGAACTCAGCCGTGGCAACCGGCATGATGCCACCGCCGCCGATGGCCTGGATGGCGCGGCTCGCGATGAGCATCTCGAAGCTGCCGACATCCTGCGAAAGCCCGCAGAGCAGCGAGCCGATGCCAAACAGCAGCACGCACAGCAGGTAGATGTACTTGCGACCGTGGCGGTCGGCGAGCTTGCCCATCACGGGGATGCTCGCCGCATACGCCAGCGTGTAGATGGTCATGAGCCACACGCCGAGCTCGTCGGGAACCGACAGCGTGTTTTGGATGACGGTGCGCGCCGGGTTGACGATGTTCATGTCGATGGCGCCCATGAATATGCCGAGCAGGTACACGATGGCGACGACGACGTAGCCCTTCGACGACGAGCGGGCCGCGGAATCGGCGGGCTGGCCAGGGTCGGGCGCAGGTCCACTTGCAGCTTGAGCAGGCTCGGCAGAGGCGGTCGCCTCAACCGGGGCGAGCTCGGCGGTATCTGTGGGGTTCTCCTTCTTGCGATGGCGCATCATGCTGCTAGTTCTCCGATTCGGGGGAAAGGTTTTCTGCGATGGTCCTGAGCGAGGTCTGTAGCTGCTCGATCTCGTCTTGGGAAAGGCCCGAAAACATCCGGGCTCTGATGACGTCGTACTCCCGCTTCATCTTGTCGAAGACGCGGGTTGCCTTGTCCGTTGCCACGACGAGCTTCTCGCGCTTGTTCTCCGGGTTGACTGTGCGCTCGACGTAGCCTTTGTCCTCGAGCTTGGCGACGGTCTTTGCCACCGCCCCCTTGTCGATGTCGAGATAGCGCGCGATGCGCTCCTGGCTAAAATCCCCGTGCGCGATCAGGCACATGAGCACCTGCTGCTCGGGAAAGCCGATGCCCTCGTCCGCGAGCGCGTGCTCGGCGTGCACGCGCATCTTGCGCATGATGATGGAAACGTCCCGCATAATCATGGTGTGTGCCCTTTATTGTTGTCGTTGCAACTGTTGTCACGACACTATAGATCTGCGGGGGGCGGCGTTGCAAGGTTTTACGTGCCCGTAGGCTTCCTGGGAGCCCGAAGCACAGCTTTGGCTTACAGACTAGACAGGAGGGAGATTTTGGAGCAGCCCCGCAATGGGGGTTCTTTGGGGGTGAGATAGAGCGGCTTGAATATCACCCGTTTGCCGCTACACGCCGCTCTACCGCCCGCTTGCGCCCCTCTTGTGCAGTCGACGGATGACGACGTCTGCGACCAGGGCAACAAGCGCGAGTACGGCGACGAGCGCAGCCCACTCGCGCATGCCCCAGTGGCGGTTCGCGAGCGAGCCCGCATCAGCCGCCTCGTCGGGGTTGTAGTCGGTGCGCTCGCAGTGCACGAGCAGCCGATGGTCGTTCACACCGTAGGGCGTGCAGGTCACGAGGGTGAGCAGGTCCCGCCCGGGCTCGATGGCCAGCGAATCCACCTCATCGGGCCATACCACCTCAGAGCCGGTGACACGGTAGGCGTACGTGTCGCCCATCGTGTGCAGCAGCACCAGGTCGCCCGGCACCAATTGGCGGATGTCGTCGAACATACGCAGATTGCCCATGCCCGAATGCGCCGTGAGCACGCAGTGGGCAGATGCCCCGCCCACCGGCAGGCTCGTGTTCTGCAGATGTCCCACGCCCGCCATGAGCGCAGCATCGGACGTGCCATGGTAGATGGGCATGCTCACGTTGATGGAGGGGATGTCGACCCAGCTCATCATGGGGTCGCGCTCGAAGGTGAGCTGCTCGTCGTAGGGTACGATCTGGGAAGGCTCCATGCTGGGGGTACGCCCCGCGAGCTCGTCGTTGTAGGCATGCGCCTCGTCGAGGTACCACTGCTTCTCGTCGGCGGGCAGGGCGTCCACGTGCGCCGTGACCTCGGAGATGGTGGTGCCCACGCCCGTGGACGAGACGAGGTCGGCAACCCAGGGCCAAACCATCAGCCCGATGCCGCACGCGATCAGGACGGCCGCAATCAGACGGTCCGCCCATCCCGGCAGCCGCCGTCTTTTTCTCGTGTCCCTGCCGCCGTGCTTGTCGGGCATGTTCCTCCCCATGACGCGAGGGTCCCGCAACCAGGCGGGACCCTCGTGCTACGTTGTGCTATAGACGCCTACTGCTGCGCCTTGTCCTTCTTGCGCGAGCGGACCAGGTACACGGCGCCTGCGGCTACCATAACGCCGCCGACGATCCACAGCAGCGCGATACCGTTTTCGCCGGTGAGCGGCAGGGTCATGCCCGCCTTGTCTTTGACGACCAAGTCGACCACGCCGTCGTAGACGTTAATCGTGGAGACGTTTGCGTTCGAGGTCTGGACGCGAATCGTGTCGATATCGCCCGTGGTCTCCTTGTAAACGGGATAGATCTGGAAGGTGAAGCTGGGCACCGTATTGTACCCATCGGGAGCCTGGGTCTCGACGACGGTGTACTCGCCCGCGTCGAGCCCGCTCACCGCGATGCTGCCGTCAGCAGCAGACGTGAACTCATAGGCGGCATCGCCGAGCGTGCCATCCGACTGGACGTACTTGATGCCCGCGCCCTCATCGGCACCGGTAGCTTGGATGGTGAACTTGGCATTCTGCAGGCCCTTTGAATTATCCGAGCTGTCAACCTTCATGAGCATGAGCTGGTAGGTATAGTCGCGCACCGTCGCCGGCGTGGTGTCGCCGTGGCTTTTGGTTCCCGGGTTGTTGGAGTACGTGAGGGTCACCGTGTTGTCATTTGAGCGGCCGGCGGCCTTCGCATGCTCGTTGAGCTGGGCCGTGTAATAGACGTTTACCACGGAATTCGGCGTGACGGTGATGGCGTTGCCGTCCGCGTCCTTCACCGACTTGAGATCGTTGACGGTCACGGTGAGCGTGTTGGTGGCGGAGTCGAGAGCGGCCGTGTAGTCATTGGCGCGTACCTGGGTCTCGGACTGAGCGGTACCGCCCGTTGCCGGATTCTGCACCATGACCTTGACCGAGCCCGCATCGGCCGTGAGCCCCGAATCGAGGACGTCGCTGAAGGAGTAGTAGTACGTGTCGTAGCTCGCGAGCGCCGTCGCGACCGTGCCCGTGAGCTTATAATCGATGTTCTGCCCAATCTGGGAGTCCGCGGCCTTTGTCCAGCCGGAACCCGTCGCGTCGTTCTTGATGTACTTGTTGACCGTGGGCAGGCTCGATTTCTGGTCGACCGTCACCGCGCTGCCGCCGACCACCGCGTAGATGGGGGCGGTACCCACCTTGTCGATCAGATCGCTCGTCGTGTCGGTGTCGGTCACGAACAGCCAGTAACCCTCATCGAGCGTCGCCTTGGTGCCGGGCGTGACCGTGGTGGCAGCCGCGCCTGCCGTGCGCATGGCGGCGGCAATCTTGCCGAACGCATCGTTGGCGTCGACGACGGTGGCAGACCCCGAGCCAGACGCGTGCGTGCTCAGCCAGTCGGCCGCATCCTGTGCGGACGTGCCCGCATAGGCAGGCTCGATGGCCTTAATTGCATCTTCGACAGCCGTCTGGGCCTGGGTGCTGCCCCAGACGATGTTGGACACCGCCTTGGACGTCGTGGCGCCCACCGTCTGATCGGCAACGTCCGCCTTGAAGAGCTGATAGCCCAACAGCGTCGTGGTGTCCGACGAGACATGCGTGTTCGCGTTGATCGTGATGTCGCCTTGGGTCGCGGTCCCGTCGGCGGCAAAGGCCCCGGGGAGAGCGGCGCCTCCAAAGGCGAGTGTTGCCACAAGACCGCCGGCAAGCGCCAGCCGCGCGATGTTGTTTCCGGCTTTCATCTGAACTCCTTCATCTGACCGAGTCTGTCATTTCCTCAAACAGCTGCTGCTGCATCTGCCGATGTCCGAACGGTTGCCCGCGCAACCTGCGCTGCGCGAACGCGGTGCATGCCCTTCTCGCGTTCACGAACGCTCCCCCGTCCTCCGGCGATGCGCCGCAAACGCGAGAAGCGCAGCTGCGGCGAGCAGCGCGAGAGCGCCGAGCGGCGCCGTATCACCCGTCTTGGGGAGAGCGGACGCGACCGCATCCAGAGGGCCCGCGGGCCCATCGAGCACCGAGACCGCTGCCTGACCCGCATCGGCGTCGAAGCCATCGGCGCGCAAGGGGTCAGCCGCCTTCAGCGAGACCTGCACTTGCGCATGCACGATATGGTCGGGGTCGAGCGTGGCAGAAAGCTCGATGGTCCTCGTACCGGCAAATGCCGCGTAGCCCTCGGGCGCAGAGACCTCTTCGACCAGGTAACGGCCGGAATCGACGCCCGCGGCGCGCACGAGACCCTCCGCATCGGTGGTCACCGTCGCATCCTCCCCCGTCCACGTACCGTCCTGGGTCAGATGACGACCCTGGCCATCGGTCACGCGCAAGACGGCGCCCTGCAGGGGCGTCTCGTCCTCAGAGGAGCGTTTGACGAGCTGCAGGCCCCACGTGTAGGCGACCGCATCGGCAGGCTCGGTCTGCGCGAACGCATCTGAATACGGCGAACTCGGATAACGCAGCACGACCTCGTCCGGGTTGCCCTTTGCCACGCCCTGCGCGGCAGCGGCCGTGAGCGGGGCATCGTAGACCACGCACACGCGCGCTCCGGACTCGAGCGCTCCGCCGCGCTTGGCCAGCGAGGCGACGAGGTCGTTTACCGTGACGTCGAAGGTCGCCCCCGCATCGGACGTCGCGTAGCTGGTGGCGTACTCGTCTGCATCGAGCTCGACCCAAGCGTCACCCCCCCTCCGGGGAGTCACCCTGCGCCCAAAACGGCCGTGCCGCGTCTGCGGTATCCGACGCACCGACGATGCTCGACGTCGCGTCCCCCGCCGCCAGATACACGTGGACCTCCGAAGGCTGCCCGATGCCGGGGGCAAGCGTGTCGTGGAAGCTCACGCCATACGCCGAGTAGCCGGCAATCCCCGCGGGAACAGTCGCCTCGAGGCGCCAAAACAGGCTGTCGCCCACCGTGACATCAGCCTGCTTTTGCCAGGCACCAGACGAGTTCTCGAGCACGTGCTTGTCGACCGTCGGAGCGGCCCCCTTGGTTGTGGCCGTCGCCGGCGAGCCGCCCACCACGACGAGTATCGGGGAGGTGCCGTACTCGCCCGTGCCGATACCGGCGGCATCTGCCGCGACTAGCCAGTACCCCGCATCGAGGGTTGCCGCTGTGCCGGCGGTCAGAGCGCTCGAAGGCGCTGACGAGCTCTGGAGGTTTCTCGCCATCGCGGCGACCGCGGCGTTCCGGGATGCCTGCGCCGCATTGCTGTCCACATTGTCGTGAAGCCATGTCTCTGCATCAGCCGCGGAACTGCCCGCATAGCTTGAATCTGCAGAGCGAATCGCCTCGTTGACCGCCGTGGCAACCGAGGGATCGGACCATTCGGCATTCGAGACGACCTTCGCGCCGTTCGAGCCG
>CACZQA010000183.1 GCA_902783175.1 uncultured Coriobacteriaceae bacterium | reverse complement strand
GGCGACGCCTCGCTTTCGAGACGCCCGATGGAGCGCGTGATGAAGCCGCTGCGCGCGATGGGGGCGCGCTTCACGGCGCAGGAAGGCGGACGGCTGCCGCTCGTCATCGAGCCGGCGCGCGGGCTCACGGCGGTCTCGTACACGACGGAGCAGGCGTCCGCGCAGGTGAAGTCCGCGATACTGCTCGCGGGGCTGCAGGCACGCGGCACGACGACGGTGACGGAGCTCGCGCACAGCCGCGACCACACCGAGCTGCTCCTGCCCGCATTCGGCGTGCCCGTGGCCGTGAACGGGCTTTCGGCGAGCGTCGAGGGCCCAGCTAGGCTCCACGCGCACGACATGTCCGTGCCGGGCGACCCCTCCTCCGCGGCGTTCATCGCCGTTGCCGCGGCGCTCGTGGAAGGGTCGGACGTGAGGATAGCGGACGTCGCGCTCAACGAGACGCGCATCGGCGCGCTGCGCGTGCTCGAGCGCATGGGTGCGCGCATCTCGTTTGGCAACCGCCACGACGAGGGCGCCGAGCCCGTCGGGGACGTGCGGGTGCGCTACTCCCCCACCCTGCGCGCGACGACGGTTGCCGCGGCAGAGATCGCCTCGCTCATCGACGAGATTCCGGTGCTTGCGCTCGCCGCTGCCGCAGCCCAGGGCGAGACCGTGTTCGAGGAAGCCGGCGAGCTGCGCGTCAAGGAAAGCGACCGCTTCGCGGCCATCATCGACATGCTGGGCGCACTCGGCGTGCGCGCGTTTGCCGACGGCGACGACCTGCACATCGTGGGCGGCCTGGCAGAGCCGCCTGCTTCGCTGCAGCTTCCCGTCTACCACGACCACCGGCTCGCGATGACGGCCCACCTGCTCGGGAAGTGCTTTGGCGTAGACGTCGCCGTGGACGACCCCGACTGCGTCTCGGTCTCGTGGCCGAGCTTCTACGAGGACCTCGCTGAACTCGAATCATAAGTTTCCGTAGAACGCATGGGATGCGTGGCAGTGCCACGGTTCTCGCGCATCACGGGCCCCGAGGACGTGGGATGTATGGCAGTGCCACGCTTCTCGCGCAGAGAGCACCGGATGTGTGGCAGTGCCACGGTTCTCGCGCATCACACGTGGGATGCGTGGCAGTGCCACGGTTCTCGCGCGGGGGACATGTGGGGCACGAGAAGTTAGCGCAGGTACTTGCGGCAGCGGGTGACGACGATGATGCCCGCGAGAGCGGTCGTCACGAGGATGATCGCGAACGTGGGGACGTAGCTTCCGCATGCCTCGGCGAGAAACCCGGGGAACGTGTCGCCGATAAAGCCGCCGACCGCGTATCCCACCTGGAAATCGCGCACCGTGCGAGCGCGGGTGCTCGGCTTGGAGAGCTTGAGCGACCACACCGAAATGCACGTCGATCCGAGCGACGTGCCCAGCCCGAAGAACACCGCGGCGGCGACAGCGACCGTCATGAGGTGCAACGGCGTCAGGCAGCACAGCGCCATCCCGATGACCGCCGCCCCGAACACGAGCACCGTGCCGCGCACCGTGCCGAAGCGGTCGAACGCAATGCCCGCCCCCAGCTTGGACGCCGTCAGGCAGATGCCGAACAGCGACAGCATCGCCGCGGCAAAGCCCTCGTCGTAGCCGTTGGTCGTCATGAGGATCGACAGGTACGCGAGCGCGCCGACGCAGATGGCGCCGACGCACGCCATCGCCACGATGAGCAGCACGCGGTCCTTACCCGAAAGCGTCACGCCCTCGTCTGCAGAAGCTCCGGTGGCTTGCTCCTTGACGACCTTGGTCGCGAACTCCATCTGCTCTTCGCCGTGCGCCCGCATCCCCAAGTCGGAAGGCTGGTTGCGCACGAGCGCGAACACGATTGCCGCCACCGCCGTCGCGAACACGGCCTCCATGAGAAACGCCGCCGAAAGCGACAGCCCGTGTATGACCGACAAGGCGACCGGGGGCAGCAGCATGCCCGCAACACCGCTGCCGACAGCGGCGATGCCGACGGCCGTGCCCAGGTGCGTCTTGTACCAGCGCCCGGTCAGAAGCGTGGCACCCACCATGCCGCCGAGCCCGTAGCCGAGCCCCGCGCACACCGCGCCCGCCAAAAACACCGGCATGCTCGTCGCGAAGCTGTACAGGTAGAAGCCCGCCGCGGTGAGCGCGCAGCCAAGCGTGACCGCCAGGCGGCAGTCAAGCCGGTTGTAGTAGCGGTTCACGACGAACATGGCGAGCAGCGTGACGAGCGTGCGCACCGACAGGATGAGCGACCCGCCCGAATCCCCGATATCCGGCAGGGCGACGAGGTAGGGCTGATACACGGAAAACGAGGTGCTCGGCATGCCGATGTTCACGAACAGGAACAGGAAGCAGCATGCGGTTATGACTTTGGGATAGTGCTTTCTCATAGTGCGAGGGGCCGCGCTGTGCGGCCCCCAAATCATCGCCTTATCTGGTTGCGTGCCTCTAGTAGACCATGCCCATGGCCTCGCGGACCTCGTCGAGCGTTTCCGCCGCGATGGCGCGCGCCTGCCTGTTGCCCTCGTGCAGCACGTCCTTGACGTAGTCCATGTCTGCCGCGAGCTCCTCGCGACGTGCGCGGATCGGGGCGAGGTAGCTGTTGACCGCCTCGGTGACGAACGCCTTCAGGGCACCGCCGCCGCCGTTGCCGATCTCTGCCGCGATGTCCTGCTCGGTGCGGCCCGAGCACAGCGCGCCGGTGGTGAGCAGCGCGGAGACGCCGGGGCGGCCCTCACGGTCGAACGTGATGTTGCGGTCGGAGTCGGTCGGAGACTTCTTGATGATCTTGGCAGTCTCCTCGGCCGTCATCGAAAGCGAGATGCCGTTGTGGTAGCTCTTGGACATCTTGCGCCCATCGAGGCCGGGCACCTCGATGACGTCGGACAGGATGCCTTCCGGCTCGGGGAACACCGGCGCGAAGCGCTCGTTGAAGCGGCGCGCGATAGTGCGGGTGATCTCGATGTGCGGAAGCTGGTCTTTGCCCACCGGCACGACGTTGCCCTTGCAGAACAGGATGTCGCACGCCTGGTGCACCGGGTAGGTGAGCAAAAGCCCCGTGAGCTGGTGGCCGGATGCCTCCTGCTCGGCCTTGACCGTCGGGTTGCGCTC
>CACZQA010000182.1 GCA_902783175.1 uncultured Coriobacteriaceae bacterium | reverse complement strand
CGCTAGGCGATGTCGATTTCGCTGCGGTCGTCGCGCAGCTCGTTGGGCATCACGCGGATGTCGCCAAATCCCATCTCGCGAAACGCCTTCGCGGTGCGGTGCGGGATCGTGATGTCGGATTGGAACTGCCCGCAGTACTCGAGCGCCTGCACGAGCGTCACGTTGTGGTACAGGTCGGCAATCGTGTCCACATCGGGCACATCGGGCAGATACAGCGCAGGAAGCCCCAGGCGGCTCGCCTTCTGGATGTAGGCCGGCAGGACCGTCAGCCCGTCTTGGTTGTAGTACACGCCGGTATGGTCGAAGGCCGTCTTCGCGGTCCAGCCGACCATGCTGACGCCCATCTCCTGGTCGGGGGCGAGCACGATGCCGCCGCCCTCCCGCTCGCACAGGTCGTGCAGGCGCCCAAAGCCCTCGACGATGATGCTGCGCCGCAAGGCGGGCATGTCGCACCCCATGCTCAAGATCGTGTCGAAACCACGCTCCCAGACCTGCTGGAACGCGCCGTTGTAGTGCTCGTCGAAGCTCGCGCCGTCATCGTGGATAAACGTGAGCTCGTGCGGCCAGGTGCCGCTTTGCGCGAACAGCTCGCGCATCTTGCGCTCGCCTTGTTCGCCCGGCGAGGAGATGAAGATGCTGTACTCGTCGTTGACGGGCATGTGCTCGCAGGTGCCCTCGTACGCGCGGCGTTCGAGGTTTGCGCGCTCGAGGTCGTCGACGGCGTCACAGCATGCCTCGACAACGTCGAACAGCATGCAATGGTACAGGCGGGATGCCGTTTCCGGGTCGAAGTAGCCGTCTTTGAGCGGCGTGAGGCGCGTCTTGACCTTACCCGGCTCCGGCACTTTCGAAAACAGCAGTATGGCGTTTCTTCTCGTATTCATGGCGCCTATTGTATCTCAAGCGCCGAAAAAAGAAGAGGAGCCGGACCTGGGGATAAGTCCGGCTCCTAAAAGGAGAGAGGAAAGAGGGAGATGCTATGATTTGCCGTGCCCATGTGGAGTCGCCCGCATGGGCACGCGACGCAGCTTACTGAATCTCGAGGTGCGTCTTCTTGGGAAGGAGTTCTTCCTTCTTGGGCATGTCGAGCGTCAGCACGCCGTTTTCGAACTTGGCGCTGATGTGATCGACATCGATGGCGGACACGTCGAAGCTGCGGCTGTACGTACCGTACGAACGCTCGCAACGTACGTAGTTGCCCTGCTTGTCCTTGTCCTCGTAGTCGGAATGGCGCTCCGCCTTGATGGTCAGGATGTCATTGTCGACGTCGAGGTTGATGTCGTCTTTGTTGAATCCGGGCAGGTCGGCCTCCAGGACGAACTTGCCGTCATCCTCCTTAATGTCGGTCTTGAAAATGGCAGCGGGCCCAGCGACGTTGAAGGGCGTGAACGGCTCCCTGAACATGCGCTTCTCAAATTCATCGATTGCGCGGAACGGGTTGTAGCCAGTGATTTCTCTACTCATGATTTCGGTCCTTTCCAATCGAGTGGTTACTTCGGTGTGAGTCATATCTAAGTCTTACTGACTCATATCTTTTTACATCGATTATAGTAGGATACTTTATATTGCATGTGGGCATCGTCTGAATGTCATTTTGGTGACATTGGAGACGGCACCGTTACGCAAACTCAGAGGACGCGCCCCGCCAGCGGGCGCGTGCGAGTACACTGGCAAATAACAGCTAGGCACGAACAAGGAGGCAGCCATGCAGATGCAGAATCGCGGGACGTTGTTCGGAGGCGGAATCGTGATGGTCGTGCTGGGAATCATCTTCCTGGCGTTTCCGGGCTTCACCATGTCGTTTTTCACGGTGCTCGCCGGCATTGGGTTTCTGGCAGGGGGCATCAGCGCAATCGTCGCGTGGTGGGGCACGCGTGAATTCGGCGGAGGCGGCGGTGTTCTGTTCTTCGGGATACTGAGCATCATCTTCGCGCTCGTGTGCTTAGTGCATCCCCTGGCGCTTGCCACGACGCTCACCTGGCTTGTTGCGCTGTGCGTGCTCATCGCGGGCATCGCGCAAATCGCCTCGCTCATCGCCATGGGGGACTTTCCCATGCGCGCCGCGGCAATCGCAAGCACGGCCATCATGGCGCTGTTTGGCCTCTTCGCCCTCATCTGGCCGCCGATGGTCGTCCAGTTCGTGGGCATCTCGCTCATTATCGAGGGCGTCACGGCATTCGTGCTCGGCCTTACCTCGAAGCAGAGCTTCTAGAACGTCGCCTCAACGTCCTGCCCTATGCGGGAAGCGTGGCACAGCCACGCTTCCCGCGTTTTTTTGCATGAGATATGTGGCAGTGCCACGCATCTCGCGCGGAGAGCGCGTAGTGCCGTCACACGACGGCGACGATATGGCGGTGCTTTCCCGCCAGGTCGTCAATAATGCGAACGTCATGCAGCCCTGCATCGACAAGTCGCCTCTGCGCCTCTTCGAGGCAGGTCTCGTGAAGCTCGCAGGCAAACAGTCCGCCCTCG
>CACZQA010000181.1 GCA_902783175.1 uncultured Coriobacteriaceae bacterium | reverse complement strand
GTCTTCCATCTTGCGGGCAAGCTTCAATCCGCTCGCAGACGCGACGATGTTCCTGCCCGCCCGGGCAGCGCGCGCCCACTGCTCCACCGTGTCGCTCGCGCCGAAGTCCGTCACCACCTGCAGACCCTGGTCGTGCAGATAGGTTCGCAGCATGTTGGGCAGCACGGCTCCCGGGTAGTCGAGCTCTGTCTGGCCGATGATGTTCACGCGTTCATGTGCGCTGCTATCGGCGCTGTCGGGTATGTTTGGCAGGACGAACGTCTGATAGATGGCTTCGTAGGCCGCGGCGAGGCCTTTGTCGTAATAGGCGTTTCCCGTCGTGTCGACGCTCATGCACTTGATGCCAACTGTCTTCTCGAGCTTGCGCGCGCGGCCTGCAAGGTCGGTGCCCAGCAGCGCCGAGACCGGCCCGTTGACGAGCACCACCAGTTCCACGGGCGACCCGATGCCGCGTGCGGCATCCGCCTGGACGGCATCCACGATCTGAACCATGCGGTCGATGAAATCGCGTTCCTTGCCCAGCGTGAACGACAGCTCCGGCAGATCGACCGTCTCAAATGCCGCCCGCGCCGCGTTCACGTTGATGACGCGGCGCAGCACGCTTGCCGTGCCGTTGGAATCCTGAGCGATGATCAGGGCATTCGAGGAGGAAAACACGGTGCAGACACCGGTCGAATCACTTGCAAAGGGCGCCATGCTACGCCAGAGATTTCTCATCGGTTTCCTCCTTCGCCCGCGGCTCGTTCGAGCTCGTGCATGAGCTCGACAATCGACGAGTATCCCCACCACGACTGCTCGCCGCGCACGTGCTTTTCACGTGAAACCGGGTCGCTGGGGACAAAGCGCCCAGGTGCACCCATGTTCCTTGCGCGGTTGCTCCTGCGGACGCGTTTACCGCGCGCGTTGCTGGCATAGCGTTCGGCAAACTGCGGATCTTGTGCCGCGAGCCGCTCGTATGCGGGCAGGTCGTCGGGTTCCTTGTGCATCATGCGCATGCGCGAGGGCATGAAGTCGACGACTTCGAACCCGCTCCTCCCCAGCGCTTCTACCATCGAGAACGGCCGATGCACCAGGCGCAAGTCGAGGTCGAGTTCAGAGTCGAGCGCACGCACGCGTTCAATCGCCTCTCGTGCGCTATCGAGCCCACGCACGCGAATGCCTTCCACAACCTCGGCAGCAGAAATCCCAAGTTCACGTTCAGCAGCTTGCGCGAGCTGATCGTAATATGCGTCAATCTCATCGAAGTCGTAGCTCGTCGGGCAGACAAGCGCCTCGATTCCGTATTCGCTGGACAGGTATTCTGCCGTCTCGTTCCACACGATCGAAGTCGACACCGCAAACAGCGCGTCTTTGCAGGCAAGTAGTTCGTCGAACGACTGCAGGTCGCCCACGCTTTTCACCCAATCGACGCCCTCGACCGCCTGAAGCTGCTTCAAGTCGCATTCGCCTGCGAGCGGGTCTTCCGAAAGCACGAGGATGCCGCGTTTGCCTGCAGGTTCTTCACGCTGCTCGAGCATCTTGAACAGCGCTTTTCTGAAGTGGTAGCGGTCTCCGCCTGGAATATCCTTCCTCGAGGCACCGGGGATGTTTTCCGCGCGCATGCGATTTGCCTCGAGGTGGGCGAAGCACAGCCCAAAACGCTCGTGCAGATCGGCACACAGTCCATCGAAATCGATTCCCAAAAACGTGGTCTGGCAGGCGGTGCAGAGCAAAAACCCGCGGATCGAATCGTCATCTTCCACTATCTCGGAGACTGCGTCGGCGACGAGGCGCTCCGTCTCACCCAATGATGCCTGCACGTCCGTGACGACGAGAATCGAAGCGTCTTCGTCGTCCACAAGCGATGAAAAAGAATGACGTGCGCATTCGATAGGCCCAAAGAACAGCACGTGCATCTGGGGGATCAGGTGGTAGTCGACCCCCATGGCGCTTCTGGTAAAGCTGAATTCGTCGAAGGCAAACGGCATCGCTCTCATGGGACACACCTCTCGTATCGTTTCATACGAGCAGTGTAGGCGTGACCAAAATCTCGCGGCGTTGGAGCTACAACAAAGACGTTCGGTACCGGATCCGAGTCTGGGAAACCCACACATGAAAAAGGCCCCGTTTCGGGGCCTTTGCAGTTGACTGGCGGAGGGATAGGGATTTGAACCCTAGGTACGATTCAACGTCGCACACACGATTTCCAATCGTGCTCCTTAAGCCACTCGGACATCCCTCCATATGGCTTATTGGCATAAAACTACGCGAGTAGGAAGTATAGCAAAACGGGGGCTCGTTTGAACCCCCGTTTTTTCAAACTTCTACGTTTACCGCGCTGCAGGCGCTTACTTTTCCTCCGCGTACAGCGAGCACATGCGCTCGACGTAGGCGTAGTACTCGTCGCATTCCTGCTGCAGCTGCTCGAGCAGCTGCTCGTTGCCAGGCTTGAAGAGGTGCTTGAAGCGACCCTGCGGTTTGAGGAACTCGGTCAGCGGCTTGCGCTCGCCACGCACCGGCGTCATCTTCCACACGCCGTGGTCGATCTCGAACAGCGGCCAGAAGCCCGTCTCGACGGCAAGGCGCGCGATCTCGACGGTCTCGTCGGACTTGATGCGCCAGCCACGGGGGCACGGTGCCATGACGTCGATGAAAGCGGGCCCATCGGTGTTGAAGGCCTTCTCTGCCTTGTTGACGAGGTCGCGCCAGTTGGAGATGGAAGCCTGCGCCACATAGGGGATGTGATGCGCGGCCATGATGCTGGTCAGGTCCTTGCGGCGCTGCTGCTTGCCCTGCTGCACGGAGCCGACCTCGGAGGTCGTCGCCCACGCGCCGTGCGGGGTCGCAGACGAGCGCTGAATGCCCGTGTTCATGTATGCGCCGTTGTCGTAGCACACGTACACCATGTTGTGCCCGCGCTCCATGGCACCGGACAGGCTCTGCAGGCCGATGTCGTAGGTGCCGCCGTCGCCGCCAAAGGCGCAGAACTTGATCTCCTTGTCAGCGGGGATCTTGCCGGCGCGCTTCAGGCCGTTGTAGGCTGCCTCGACGCCAGACATGGTCGCGGCGCTATTCGCGAACGCGTTGTGGATAAACGGGGTCTTCCAGGAAGAATACGGGTAGACCGTCGTGGACACCTCCAGGCAGCCCGTCGCGCTGCTGCACACGACGTCGGCATCGCCCGCGCCCATCAGCACCTGGCGGACGCAGATAGACGCTCCGCAGCCGCCGCACAGACGGTGGCCGCCGGCGAGGCGCTCGGGAAGAGCGGAGAGTTCTTTGAGATTTGCCATCGTTTCCTCCCCTCCTTATCTGTTTCCAAGGTATTCGATGGAACCGTCGATAGTGCCCGCCGCGAGCTTTTCCAGGTCCTCGTAGACCTGCTCCATCTGCTCGAGCGTGACATCGTGGCCGCCCAGGCCGAACATGTAGTTCTTGAGCGGGATAGTTTCCTTGGCGTTGTAGAGCGCGGTCGCGACCTCGAGACCGACAGGACCGTACTCGCCGCCGAAGTTCTCGGAACGGTCGAGAACGGCAACGGCCTTCGCACCATGCAACGCCGCAACGAGCTCCTCATACGGGAACGGGCGGAAGACGCGGATACGCGCAACGCCCGCCTTGACGCCCTTCTCGCGCAGCAGGCGTGCCTGATGGCGCGCGTTGCCGGCTGCAGAGCCGAGCACGACGATGATGTAGTCCGCATCGTCGCAACCCCACGCGTCGACGAAGTCGAACGGGCGACCGGAGAGCTCTGCCCACTCATCGCCAATGCGCTTGATGACGGGCTTGGAGGCCGTCACGGCATCGCGCAACGCCTTGTGCAGCTCGAAGTAGCTGTCCTGGTCGGCGAACATGCCCGCGGCGATGGGGTTCTCGGTGTCGAGCAGCGGGAACAACGGCGTGCGCTCGCCCAAGAACTCCTTGGCCGCCTCGTCGTTCATGAGCTCGGCACGCTCCATGGCATGCGTGGTGATGAAGCCGTCGAGCGTGGTCATGACGGGCAGCTGCACGTCTTTATCCTCGGCGGTGCGAATCGCGATCATCGTGTTGTCATAGGCCTCCTGGGCGTCTTCGGCAAAGAAGAGTAGCCAGCCCGTATCGCGGGCGCCCATGACGTCGGAGTGGTCGCAGTGGATGTTGATGGGAGCGGAGATCGCGCGATTGGCGTTTGCCATGACGATGGGCAGGCGCATGCCGGCGGCAATCGGCAGCTCCTCGTACATATAGGCAAGGCCCTGAGACGAAGTTGCCGTGAAGGTACGGGCACCCGCCTGGGCGGAGCCGATGCACGCCGACATCGAGGAATGTTCGGACTCGACCGTCACGAACTCGGTGTGGACCTGGCCGTTTGCCACGCACTTGGCAAATCCCTCGACGATAGTGGTCTGCGGGGTGATGGGATAGGCGC
The DNA here is from genome assembly GCA_902783175.1 of uncultured Coriobacteriaceae bacterium. Taxonomy (GTDB): domain Bacteria; phylum Actinomycetota; class Coriobacteriia; order Coriobacteriales; family QAMH01; genus CACZQA01. Next base: position 4,356 of record CACZQA010000181.1, on the reverse strand, counting down.
ACACCACATCCGGGTCAGCCTGGCGAAACGCCTCGGTGACCATCATATTGCCGGTTGCGGAAACGATTTTCTGTTCTGCTCTTTCTGCCATCGTCTATTCCGCCTCCTTGGCATCGGCCTCGAGGACGAGCTCGAGGGCGCCGAACTTGCATTCCTTCACGCAGACGCCGCAGCCCTTGCAGTGATCGTAGTCAATGCCGGTCATCTTGCCATCGGCAGTGAGGATGGAGGAGTCGGGGCACACAACCCAGCACAGCATGCAGTTCTTGCAGTTTTCCTGCGTCCAGACGGGGCGCTCGGCTCGCCAGCCGCCGGTGATGTACTCGACGGAGTTGCCACCGTCCACGCACACGGCGCCAATCGGGAAATCTTCCGCCTTCCACTCGGTGAAGTTATCGGTATTCCACTTCTCGCTCATTACTGCTGCACCTCCTCGTAGGCGCGTTTCACAGATTCGAGGTTCGCGTCGATGATCTGCTGGCTGAACTTCTTGCCGAAGGTCGTCTTCAGATGCTGAACAAATTCGTCGTACGGTATTACACCAGTGACCTTGGACAATGCCGCAACGATAGGAGTATTGGGGATGTTGCGGTGGATGGTTGCCATCGCGATGCCGGATGCATCGACCGTCGCGACGGTGACCTTATCAGAGACTCCCAGCTTCTCGCGGGCTTCCGCCGGCGTCATACGCGTGTTGAGGATGACTGTGCCGTCCTGTGCCATCCCCTCGGTGACGTTCTCGAGATCGAGAAGCGTCTCGTCGAGAACTACCACTATCTGAGGGTTGGTAATGTTGTTGTGCACCTCAATGGGCGTATCGCATACGCGGGTGTACGCCTTGAGGGGAGCACCCGTCCTCTCGGGTCCGTACTCTGGCATCGCCTGCATGTAACGGCCCTGCGAAAGCGCCGTCTCTGCCACGAGCTTTGCCGCCGTTACCGCGCCTTGTCCGGCGCGTGCGTGCCAGCGGATCTCGACTAGTTCAGACATCGGGTATCTCCTTTCCTCTTCTCTCGAATCAAACAAAAGGTAAAGCTGTTCCAGCGTACTCATACGCATCGATGCAAACAAGAAACAACTCGCAAAAGGACGGGGGATTTTTCTATATGGCTCAGACAAAAGGCACGTTCACGCCGATTGTCCACCAAAAGAGTAGATGCGCTCCCGAAAGAGCGCATCCTCTGGTGCCAAAACTATGTTGCAGGCAGAGTCTAGCGAGCGTTTTCAAGAGCGAGCTCGACGATTTTGCGGCACAGCGGCCCAAACTCGAGACCCACCTTGGATGCCGCATCGGGAAGCAGCGACGTCGCCGTCATGCCGGGGATTGTGTTGGTCTCCAACAGCCAGGGCTTGCCCTGCCCATCGATAATCATGTCGGTACGCGACACGCACCTGCACCCCAGGGCATCGTGAGCGCGCAGCGCGTACTGCTTGCAGAGCTCCGTCGTCTCATCGTCGAGACGTGCAGGGCAGATATGCGTTGCACCGCCCGACGCGTATTTGGCCTCGAAGTCGTAGAACTCGCTCGATTCCTGCGGAACGATCTCTATGATGGGAAGCACTTCGGGGTGATCGTTGCCCAGCACCGCCACGGTAATCTCCGTTCCGGCGACAAAGCTCTCGACGAGGACCTCCGTATCATGCTGGAACGCCTCGGCAATCGCTGCCCCAAGCTCCGCTGCACCCTCGACGATATGCACGCCAAGCGCAGACCCCTCGCGCGCTGGTTTGACGACGCACTTCTCGCCGACAGTCTCAATAATCGCCTCAGGGTTGTAGTCCTCACCAGCCAACAGCGTGAGCGATTGTGCAGTGGGAAGACCCGCCGCACGGTACATGACCTTCGCCTTGACCTTGTCCATGGCAAGCGCACTCGCCAAGACGCCGGGTCCCGTGTAGGGCACTTCCATCAGCTCGAGAAAGCCCTGCATGCAGCCATCCTCGCCGTCTTTACCGTGCAGCGCCAAAAACACCACATCGGGCTTGGAATCGAGGATCTGCTGCAGCATGTCGGAGTCTGCCGTGTCTATTTCGACAACGGGAAAACCTTCGCCTCTCAGCGCCTCTGCACAGGCAGCCCCCGATGCCAGCGATATCTCACGCTCGCCGCTCTTCCCTCCCTTCAGGAGGGTCACCCTGGTCTGCTCGGGAACGCACGGCTTTGTCGCGATCATCATCAACAACCTCTCGGATTTTCTATCATTTGTGCAATAAAACGAACGTAAAACACATGCTTGAGATAGTTCTAGTCAGTATGTTGATGTTATCTTACAGCCATGTAATCGTCCACATTGGGGAGAACCAAACCATGCCGAATCCCGTCGACATCAAGTCCTTGAACCACAGCGAGCTCGAGAGCCTGCTCAAGCAGATTGGCGAGCCCCGATTTAGGGTTCGCCAGCTCGAGCAGTGGCTCTACAAGCGCGGTGCTTCGACGTTCGTGGAGATGAGCAATCTTTCTTCTGCACTCAGGACAAAGCTTGCCGAAGACTACTTCATCGGCATTCCTTCTCTGGCTGCGAAGCAGGTTTCGCAAGACGGCACGCGCAAGTACCTGTTCCGTCTCTCCGACGGTGCCACCGTCGAGTCGGTCGGCATTCCCTCGAAGGACGGCACGCGTCTGACCGTCTGCTTCTCAACTCAGGCGGGATGCCCCATGAACTGCTCGTTCTGCGCGACTGGACAGGGTGGTTTCACGAGAAACCTTTCGATAGGCGAAATCTACGATCAGGTCCGACTCGTCGGCGAAGACTTCGAGCAGCGCGTGAGCAATGCCGTGGCAATGGGACAGGGAGAGCCGTTCCTCAACTACGACAACGTGCTCGCGGCGATTCGCTATCTCAACTCTGCAGACGGAATGGAAATCGGCGCGCGTCATATAACCGTCTCCACCTGTGGTCTTATCGACGGCATTCAGAGATTCTCCGAGGAACCCGAGCAGTTCACGCTCGCAATTTCTCTGCACAGCTCCATCCAGGAGGTTCGCGACGAGCTCATGCCCGGTGTCCAGAACATCAAACTCCCGGCGCTCAAGAACGCCATCAAGGACTATGGTGAGAAGACCAAACGTCGCCCGACACTCGAATATGCCCTCATTAACGATACAAACGATACGTTTGCAGACGTTGACTCGCTCACTGAGTTTTGCCGGGGCATGTTGTGCCACGTGAACCTGATCCCCCTCAACCCCATCGACCGCAGCTCACTTGACGACAGTTCTCTGCTCCTCGAACCCTCCAAGCACATGAAGGAGTTCGAGAGTGAGCTTGCAAACAGGGGGCTCGAGGTCTCTATACGCTCTTCGCGCGGTGGAGACATCGATGGGGCATGTGGCCAGCTCAAACAGCATCTTTCCGAATAACGAAACACCAGACGCTATGAGCTGACAGCTTAGGAATTGACTGTGCGTTTTTGGGAATAATATTTATTTTTGTCTATCGTTGTTCTAACCTAATTTTACATTGGGCGAAAACTCGATAGGTATTGAGGTTTCTGTTGGAAGACTTTTCGAAAGCAAAATCATATTTCCATTGGGCCACCGCGTTCTCGATTATCGTCGGTGACCTCGATCTTCTATTTAAGCAGAAGCTTAATCTGAATATGACCCAAGCGTGCGTCGTCACAGTCATCGCATCCCATCAAGGTGGGATCCCAATGACCGACCTCGCTCATGAATCCCACCTCAAGTCAAACACGTGCACTGCAGCAGTCAAGCACCTCGACGATAAGAGCTACATCAGACGCAGCTCGACCGACTCTGACAAGCGCAAGGTGATCATCTTTCTCACCCCGGCTGGCGACAAGGCCTTTCAGAAAATCATGGGCGTGGTGAAAATCTATCTCGACCATATCCATGGCATTCTTACAAAAGATGAGCTGAAACGTCTTCAATACCCGGTCGTCAGCTACTCAGAGTACATGAAGCTCTCAGGTTTCGAAGAACCCTTCGCCACCGAAGCTTCTTGTCTGATTACCGCTCGCTTCATCATTATTGCGATGTCGCGCTGCTGCAAGGAATTGGGCCTTACCTTCAATGAGGCCCGTCTTCTCTGCTACCTTGAGTACGCAACAAAGGGAAAGCACCTGAGCGATATCAGCAAAGAACTCAGCATTCGCCAAAACATCCTCACGCTTTGCACAGACAAGCTCGAAGGCAAAAAGCTCGTAAAGCGCAATGTCGACAAAGACGACCATCGTGCCACGAACATCAAGATGCTGAAAGAAGGTCATCGGCTCGCTTCTCAAGTTGCTGAGAACATTGAGCGTTATGTCAAGACCAATGACTTGAAAATGGATGAGGAACCGCCTGAAGGTATCAAGCAGTTCCTCATCAAGAGAATTAACGAATCTTAAGTT
>CACZQA010000180.1 GCA_902783175.1 uncultured Coriobacteriaceae bacterium | reverse complement strand
GGCGGCAAGTTCGCGCCCGTCAAGACCTCGGGTGCGTTCCACTGCCAGCTCATGGAGCCGGCAGCGCGGCAGATGAGCCGCCCGCTCGCGTCGGTCGCGTTTTCGGAAGCGCGCATCCCCCTGTACTGCAACTACAACGCCCTGCCGCTCGTGCACGGTAACGAGGCGGAATCGCTCGTGCGGCAGATCACCTCGCCGGTGCTGTGGGAGGACACCATACGCAACATGATCGCCGACGGCGTCGACACCTTCGTCGAGTGCGGTCCGGGCAAGGTGCTGATGGGCATGGCAAAGCGCACGGCACGGGATATGGGCGCGCACGTCGAGCTGGTGTCCGTCGCGACGGTCGAGGAACTGGAGGCATGCAATGTCTGAGCTTGAAGGATGCGCCCTCGTGACGGGCGCGGCGCGTGGGATCGGGGCTGCCATCGTGCGCGCACTCGCCGCAGCGGGCCGCGACGTGGTCATCAACCACACGAGCGAGACGAGCGCACGGCCTGCAGCCGAGCTGCAGGCCGAAGTCGAGGGGCGCTACGGGGTCGCGGCATTGGTCGTGCGCGCCGACGTGTCCGACTTCGAGGAAGCGCACCGTCTCGTCGAGGCAAGCATCGAGCGCTTCGGCCACATCGCCGTGCTCGTCAACAATGCCGGCATCAACCGCGACGGGCTGCTCGTGCGCATGAAGGAGCAGGACTTCGACGATGTCATCGCCACCGACCTCAAGGGCGTGTTCAACATGACGCGCCATGCGGCAAAACCGCTGATGAAGCAGCGCTACGGCCGCATCGTCAACATCACGTCGCTCTCGGGCGTCGTGGGCCAGGCGGGGCAGGCAAACTACTCGGCTGCCAAGGCGGGCGTCATCGGGCTCACGAAGGCGACGGCCCGCGAGCTCGCGGCGCGCAACGTCACGGTTAACGCGGTTGCCCCGGGCTTCGTCGAGACGGATATGACGGCGCGCATGAAGCCCGAGGTGCTCGAGCAGCTCGTCGATGGCGTGCCGCTCAAGCGCATGGCGGCCCCTGAGGAGGTCGCGGATGCCGTCGCGTTTCTCGCCTCGGACAAGGCGGCGTACATCACAGGACAGGTTCTGCACATCGACGGCGGATTGGGGATGTGAACATGGGCATCGGCACGAGAGTGGTCATCACGGGCGTCGGCACGGTCACGCCGGCGGGAATCGGCTTCGAGCGGCTGTGGGAGGCGCTTGTCGCAGGCGAGCTCCACATCGGCCCCATCGAGCGCATCGACACGGCGCCCCTGCACGGGATTCACGTCGACGCGGAGATCAAGGATTGGGACCCGGCGGCAAGCGGGGCCATGACGAAAAAGGAAGTCCGCCGTTCGGACAGGTACCAGCAATACGCCATGGTCGCCGCGCACGAGGCGTGGCAGCAGGCGGGCATCGATATGGCGACGGAGGACGCGACGCGCTGCGGCACCTGCATCGGCAGCGGGTGCGGCGGTCTGCAGTCCACGATGGACAGCCATGCCGCGCTGCTCGAAAACGGGACTGTCAGGAAGATGAACCCGCTGCTGGGCATCATCATGGAAGGCAACATGGCAGCGGGACAGGTCGCGATCAAGTACGGCCTCAAGGGGCAGTGCAGCTGCACGACGACCGCCTGCGCTTCCGGCGCCCATGCGATCGGCGAGGGCGTGCGGGCCATCCGCCACGGCTATCAGGACGTGATGGTGGTCGGCGGTGCCGAAGCGGTCATCAACGAGCTCGGGCTCGGCGCGTTCAGCAACCTCACGGCGCTTTCGGGCTCCGAGGACCCAGCTGCGGCATCGCTGCCGTTCGATGCGCGCCGGGACGGATTCGTGCTCGGGGAGGGCGCGGGCGTTTTGGTGCTCGAGTCGTTCGAGCACGCGCGGGCGCGCGGGGCGCGCGTCCTGGGCGAGATCGTCGGCTTCGGGAACACCTGCGATGCCTACCACGTGACGGCTCCTGACCCCGAAGGGGACGGTCCCGCACGTGCGATGCGCATGGCACTCGAGGAGGCGGGCGTCTCTTCCGACGAGCTCGACTACCTCAACGCGCACGGCACGGGCACGCGGATGAACGACGCGGCAGAGGCCAAGGCGCTCCATGCGCTGTGCGGCCCGCACGCGAAAGACGTCCTCGTGCATTCGGTCAAGGGCAACATCGGCCACGCCATCGCGGCCTGCGGTGCCATCGAGGCGGCGGTGACGGCGCGCGTGCTCGCCGAGCAGCGCGTGCCCGGGACCTGCGGGTACCGCGTCCCTGACGACGCACTCGACGTGTGGGTGAGCGGGACGACCGTCGCCGACCACCCCATGCGCTACGCGCTCTCCAACTCGCTGGGCTTTGGCGGCCACAACGTGTCGCTCGCGTTCAAGGCAGTCGAGGAGCAGCCATGGCACTGACGCAGCAGGAGCTGGTCCCCACGCCGGGACACCCGCTCGAACGAGAAGACATCAAGAAAATCCTGCCGCATCGCGAGCCGTTCCTGTGGGTCGATCGCATCGTCGAGCACGATCTGGGCAAGCACGTGACAGGCGAGCTCTTCATCGACCCGGCCTGGCCGCACTTCGAGGGGCACTTCCCGGGGCATCCCGTCATGCCGGGCGTGCTCATGCTCGAGGCGCTCGCCCAGACGGCGGGCATCGCGCTTCTCGCGAACCCGGAAAACGACGGCAGGCTCGGGTTTCTCGCCAAAGTCGACAACGCGAAGTTCCGCAAGCAGGTCGTCCCCGGAGACACGCTCGTGCTCGAGGCGGAGATTCTCAAGGCGAACAGCAGGTCGGCACGCGCGCATGTGGTCGCGCGCGTCGGCGGGGAGGTCTGCGTCGAGGCAGACCAGTTCTACGTGATGGCGTAGCGCGGGAAAGAGGCGAGAAGGCAGATGGCACGCACGAAGTACATACAGATCACGCCGCCGGTGGGCGTCGCGCGCAAACCGGTCTACAAGTGCAGGGAGTGCGGGTACTCGGCTCCCAGCGACAGGGTGCTCGCGTGCGATTTCTGCTGCCCGCGCTGCGGCTCCTACTTCCGCATGCGCCCGCGTGACCGCATCGCGCTCGTCGCCGACCTCGGGTCGTTCGCGGAGTTCGCGGGCGACGTGGAGGGCTCCGACCCGCTCGAATTTGCCGGGTATCCCGCGAAGCTCGCGTCCGTCCAGACGCGCAGCGGCGAAAGCGAGGCCGTCGTCTGCGGTTTCTGCCGCATCGAGGGACAGTCGTGCGGCATCGCGGTCATGGATTCCGGCTTCATGATGGGTTCGATGGGCTATGCGGTGGGCGAGCGGCTGAGCAGGCTGTTCGACCGCGCGACCCAGCAGAAGCTCCCTGTCGTCGTGTTTGCCGCCTCGGGCGGCGCGCGTATGCAGGAGGGCCTTGTCTCGCTCATGCAGATGGCCAAGGTCTCGTGCGCGGTGCAGCGTCACCGGGCTGCGGGCCTGTTCTACCTCTCCGTCATCACCGACCCGACGACCGGGGGCGTGACGGCGTCGTTTGCGACCGAAGGCGACGTGATCATCTCCGAGCCCAAGGCGCTCATCGGCTTTGCGGGGCGCCGCGTGATCGAATCGACCGTGCGCGAAGAGCTCCCCGAGGGGTTCCAGACGGCGGAATTCGCGCTGGAGCATGGCCTGATCGACGGGATCGTCGCCCGCGAGGACCTGCGCAGCGTCATCTCCGAGCTCATCGCCCTGCACCATATCCCGACGCGCGAAGAAGAGGCGATCATGGCTGCACGCGCCAAGAACGCCGACAAGCGCACGGGGCGCCGCTCGTCGGACTTCGTCCAGAAAAACCGCAGCG
>CACZQA010000179.1 GCA_902783175.1 uncultured Coriobacteriaceae bacterium | reverse complement strand
GGGCTCGCTCAAGCTCTACTTCATGATCGGGCTTCCCGGCGAGACGGACGAGGACGTCGCGGGCATCGGGGATTTGTGCAAGCGCGTTCTGTGGGCGGCGCGCGACGCGGTGCCCGAGGAGCAGCGCGCCAAGACGCACGTGCAGATGCGTGTTTCGGTGGCGTTGTTCGTCCCCAAGGCGGTGACGCCGTTCCAATGGGACGGACAAATCGGCCTTGCGCAGATCAAGCATCGCATCGAGGTGCTCAAGGCGAGCTTCCCCGAAAGCGAGCTGCGCAAGAAGAACATCAAGCTGGCCTGGCACGACTCGGCCACCTCGTACGTCGAGGCGGTGCTCGCGCGCGGCGGGCGCGAGTGCGCGCCGCTCATCGAGCAGGCGTGGCGCAACGGCGCCCGCTTCGACGCGTGGAGCGACCAGTTCTCGTGGGAGGCATGGCAGCAGGCCGGCGAGCAGGCCGGCGTGCCGATTCTCGCAAGCGCGATGCGCGAGTATGCCGAGGACGCGCCGCTGCCATGGGACCACATCTCGAGCGGCGTGCGCAAGGCGTACCTGCTGCGCGAGCGCCACAAGGCCCAGCAGGCCATGACGACGCCGGATTGCACGTTTGGCAAGTGCTCGGTCTGCGGCGTGTGCCAGGATCTGCTCGTCTACAACTGCACCGAAGGCCCGCGCGTGGCATCCCCGTCCGAGCAAGGGCGCATGGACGCGGCGAGCGGCACGATTCCGGCACCGACGGCTGCGTCGATTGCCAAGCTCAGGCAGGCCCGCGCACGCAAGGCCGAACAGGCCGATGCGGCAGGCGAGGGCGAGGTGAGGGCCCATGGCTAAGAACTTCCTGCTCGTCATCGAGTATGCCGAGCGCGACAGGCTCGCGTATCTTTCGCATCTTGAGACGGTCGAGGCGATGCGTCGCGTCGTGCGGCGCGCGCAGCTGCCGTTTGCGGTCTCGCAGGGGTTCAGCCCCCACATGGAGACGACGTTCGGGCCGGCGCTGCCGGTCGGTGCGGGCGGAGACGGCGAGTACTTTGGCGTCTACCTGGAAGACTACATCGCTCCCGAGACGGCGCTCGAGCGCCTGCAGAAGATGGCGCCGACAAACCTCATGCCGCTTTCGGTCAGGTACGTGGACGTGCATGCCGACGCGCTCGACGTGTACTACAACACGAGCACGTGGCGCGCGGAGTTCGTCGGCGGGATCGCCGTGCTCGAGGAGGCGTTCGCACGGCTGTGCGAAGTCGGCTTCATCGAGACCGTCAAGGCAAAGAAGGGCAAGACCAAGGTAAAGCGCGTCGAGTTCGCCACGCGCCTCGTGGGGCCGCCTGCGTTCGCGGAGGGCGAGGGCGGGAAAGTCGTCATGGCGTTTACGACCCGTCAAGACAACGAGGGCGCGCTGCGTCCGGACAAGTTCATCGACGCGGCACTCGACGGAATCGAGGCAGCTCCGCAGTTGGTCGCCCTGACCCGTACCCGCCTCTCCCATACCTGACAGCGGGGCGCTTCGTCATTCAGTGGGCGGGGAACCGAAATCTCGGGCGATTTACCCTTGAACGAGCGCGATAATCCTTGTAGACTATCGATGTTTGTCTCTTGACTAGAGGTGCCTGTTTCCCTGCGCCTTGGTTGGGGCTTTACATATACCGATTTATTTTGCGTCTGAATAACAGCCAGGCGCGCAAGAATGGAATCGAAAGGCAACGAGAAATGTACGCAATTGTGAAAACCGGTGGCAAGCAGTACACCGTTAAGCCGGGCGACGTGCTCGACGTCGAGAAGATCGAGGGCGAGGCTGGCGACAGGGTCGACCTGCAGGTCCTCCTCCTCAACGATGGCAACAAGGTTGTTGCCGACGCAGCCGAAGCCGCCAAGGTCAAGGTCACGGCAGAGATCATCGACCAGCACAAGGGCAAGAAGCAGCTGGTCTTCAAGTTCAAGAAGCGCAAGGGCTACAAGCGCACCAAGGGTCATCGTCAGCAGCTCACCAAGATTGCAATCGTCGACGTCAACGGCGTGACTGCCGAGGCTCCCAAGCCGCAGGCCCCGAAGGCCGAGCAGGCTCCCAAGGCCGAGCCGAAGGCTGCCGAGCCCAAGGCTGAAAAGCCTGCCGCTCAGGCAGAGGCTCCTGCAGAGGACCTCTCCAAGATGACCGTTGCACAGCTCAAAGATCTCGCCGCCGAGAAGGGCATCAAGGTTCCTTCCGGTGCTCGCAAGGCAGAGATTGTCGAACTCATCCAGAACGCGTAGTAGAAAGGGAGGCTGGTTGATATGGCACATAAGAAAGGCCTCGGTTCTAGCCGCAACGGGCGCGACTCTCATGCGCAGCGACTCGGTTGCAAGCGTTTTGCTGGCCAGACCGTGAATGCTGGCGAGATTCTTGTTCGTCAGCGTGGTACCCACTTCCACCCCGGCGAGAACGTCGGCCGTGGCAAAGACGACACTCTGTTCGCTTTGGTCCCCGGCGTTGTCAAGTACACCCGCGGCGATAAGCGCAAGGTGCATGTCGTTCCCGCTGACGCTGAGTAGCGTTACCGCGCAGAACTTATGATGCGAATCCCCGTCTCTGTGAGGCGGGGATTTTTTCATCCCGCGTACCCCGCGCGAGAACCGTGGCACTGCCACGCATCCCGCGTTCCCCGCGCGAGAAACGTGGCACTGCCACACATCCCGAGTCCCCCGCGCGAGAACCGTGGCACTGCCACACATCCGGCGCGTTCGGGGCGCACGTGGGAGGATTTGCGAGCGCAGCGGGGTGTGCGCGGCGCGCTTCTCGCGGTAACATGTGCACCACTATGAATACTTTTCGCGAAATACTCTGGTACGGCCGAGGAGGGCAAGGCGCATTCAGCGCCGCGAAGCTCCTCGGCGCCGCATATGCGCTCACTGGCGAGGGCCGCTACTCGCTCGCGTTCCCGTCGTTTGGCCCCGAACGCAGGGGCGCACCGGTCCGCGCCTACACCAAGCTCGGCAGCGCGCCCATCAACGACCGCAGCGCCGTCGCGCACCCCGACCACATC
>CACZQA010000178.1 GCA_902783175.1 uncultured Coriobacteriaceae bacterium | reverse complement strand
ATTCCTATTATCCCATCGTCATATTTCCGTTGCCAAACGGCGCAAGTTGTGTAGGACTTGTGGACAAAGCGCACGTCAGGGCGCAGTTTTCGGTTTTCGATGTGGCCTGAGCCTCTCTCGGATCTAGGCATTGCAGCGCACTATGAACAAAATGTGAATTCAGCAAACACTAAAGCAAACGGTTTGGGAGAAGTATCCGCTTGACGTGAGAGAATCCGCCAAGAACAGCTACCGGCAGATGCGCGTGATTTGCCAAGACACGTGCGTGCACGCGGCGCGGGACATGCTATACTTCCGTGCATTGCGTTGATGGAGACAGTCGCGTCATTGCGTCCGGTCAACCAGAGAAGAGCTCGAACGGTGGAAGGGCTCGGGCGGGGCCGACGCGAATTCACTCCGGAGCTGTTGGCTCAACGCCGCCTGCGGCAAGTAGGCCAACCGGGTGCTCCCGACATAGGGCAGACGAGTGGGTTGCCGCTTTTTGGCAGCCAACCGAGGTGGTACCGCGGAATACGAATGACTTTTCCGTCCTCGTGTGTGATGCGAGGGCGGATTTTTTATGCCCTGGCTTTCGCTACTCGTGAGTTGTGCAGAGCAAAGAAGGAGACCATATGGCACTGCAACAAGAACTTGAGGAGCTGCGCGCGCAGACGCTCGACTCCATCAAGGGCGCAGCAACTACCGATGCGCTCGAAGAGGTGCGCGTGGGCGTGCTGGGCAAGAAGGGAACGCTCACCTCGATTCTGCGCGGCATGCGCGACCTCCCCAAAGAGGAACGCCCGCTCGTCGGCAAGATGAGCAACGAGGTCCGCGACGCGATCGAGGCCGCGCTCGAGGAAAAGAAGCGCGAGCTTTCCGCAGCAGAGCTCGAGGCGCGGATGCAGGCGGGTGCAATCGACATCACGCTGCCCGGCCGCTCGCATCCCATCGGGTCGCAGCACCTGATTACCCACATCATCGACGAAGTCTCCGACATCTTTGCCGGCATCGGCTACGAGATCGAAGGCGGCCGCGAGATCGAGACCGACTGGTACAACTTCACGGCGCTCAACGCCCCGAAAGACCATCCCAGCCGCTCCATGCAAGACACATTCTACGTCGTCGACCGCTCGGGCGACGTCTCTAACGTGCGCGGCGAAAGCGACGTGCTGCTGCGCACCCAGACCTCGGGCACGCAGGTCCACACGATGGAGCAGCAGCAGCCGCCCATCTACATGATCAGCCCCGGCAAGGTGTACCGCCGCGACGTCGCGGACCCGTCCCACCTGCCGCAGTTCCATCAGATCGAGGGCCTCGTCGTCGACAAGGGCATCACGTTCGGCGACCTCAAGGGCACGCTCGACTACTTTGTGAAGGCATTCTTCGGCGAAGAGCGCAAGACGCGCCTGCGCGCGCACTTCTTCCCGTTCACCGAGCCGTCCGCCGAGGCCGACGTCTCGTGCGGCATCTGCGGTGGCGAGGGCTGCCGCTTCTGCAAGCACACCGGCTGGGTCGAGATCTTGGGCTGCGGCATGGTCGACCCCAACGTCTTCGAGATGAGCGGCATCGACCCGGAGGTTTACACGGGCTTCGCGTTTGGCATGGGCGTCGAGCGCCTGGCCTGCCTCAAGTACGATGTGCCGGACCTGCGCATGCTGCTCGAAGGCGACATGCGCTTCCTGCGTCAGTTCTAGCAAAAAGGGGAGGAGACATCACATGCTAGTTTCGCTTAAATGGCTCGACACGATGGTCAAGGTCCCCGATGGGCTGCAGGACTTCTGTGACCGGCTCGACCTGACCGGCACCGGCGTCGAGGGCGTCAGCAAGGTGGGCGCCAACCTGGAGGGCGTCAAGATCGGATATGTGCTCACCTGCGAGCCGCACCCCGATAGCGATCATATGCACGTCACGACCGTCGACTTTGGCGACGGCGAGGAGCCCACGCAGATCGTCTGCGGTGCCCCCAACATCGCGGCCGGCCAGAAGGTCGCCGTCGCCACGGTTGGCACGGTGCTGCCCGGCGACGTCAAGATCAAGAAGTCCAAGCTGCGCGGCGTCAAGAGCAACGGCATGATCTGCTCGGCACGCGAGCTGGGCATTGGCGGCGACCACGCGGGCATCATGGTGCTGCCCGAAGACGCGCCGCTCGGGGCCGAGTTCGCCGAGTGGAAGGGCCTCACGGACACGGTGCTCGACCTCGAGATCACGCCGAACCGCCCCGACTGCCTGTCCATGAAGGGCTTCGCGCGCGAGGTGGGCGCGATGTACCACATCCCGTGGAGCTACGAGCCGCCATGCGAGGTGCCGGGGCCGCTTAACGACGAGCAGGTTTCCGACCTCGTCTCGGTAGAGATCGACGAGCCCGAGCTGTGCCCGCGCTACACGGCACGCGTCATCCGCAACGTCAAGGTGGGTCCGTCCCCGGACTGGCTGGTCGAGCGCATCACCGCGCTGGGCGCACGCTCCATCAACAACGTCGTCGACGTGACCAACTACATCCTGTTCGAGCTAGGTCAGCCGCTCCACGCGTTCGACCTGTCCGCGTTCCCGCAGCAGGCCGACGGCAAGCACCACGTGCTGGTGCGCCGCGCCGAGGACGGCACCACGTTCACGACGCTCGACGGCACCGAGCGCCAGCTCACGAGCGACATGACCCTCATCACCGACGGCAAGACCCCCGTTGCGCTGGCTGGCGTCATGGGCGGGCTGTACTCCGAGGTCACCGAGAAGACGACCGACGTGCTGCTCGAGTCGGCGACCTTCGAGACGGGCCGCACCTCGCGCACCTCGCGCAACCTCTCGCTCGTCAGCGAGGCGTCTTTGCGCTACGAGCGCGGTGTCGATGCATCTACCTGCGACGAGTACGGAGAGATCGCCGCGGCACTCATCGCGGCCGTTTCCGGTGGCACGGTGTGCCGGGGCTCGGTCGACAACTACCCGATCAAGGCAGTCGAGCCCAAGCTCACGTTGCGTCCTGCGCGCCTGCGCGCGCACATCGGCGCCGAGATTTCGGACCAGGAGCAGATCGACATCCTCACCGACCTCGGTTGCCGCATCGAGGGTGCGCCGGGCGATGCCGAGCTCACCGTGTTCGCGCCGACGTTCCGCCCCGACCTCATCCGCGAGATCGACCTCTACGAAGAGGTGCTGCGTATCTGGGGCATGGACCGCATCGAGCCGACGCTTCCTGGCGGTGCGCATGCGGGCGGGCGCAGCCACGAGCAGAACCTGCTCGTCAAGATCGACGCTGCGCTGCGCGCGGGCGGCCTCAACGAGACGATGACGTATTCGCTCGTGCCCGCTGACGACCTTGAGAAGGCTCGTATTCCCGAAGAGGGCCTCGGCGAGGCAGTCGAGCTCATCAACCCGATGAACAGCGAGCAGTCCGTCATGCGCCGCAGCATGCTGCCGGGCCTGCTGCGTTCCGTTGCCTACAACCAGAGCCGTGGGGTTACCGATGTCCAGCTCTTCGAACGCGGCGTCGTTTTCAGCGCCGCCGAGGGGCGCAAGAACCCCAAGGAGAGCATGCACGTGGCTGCAGTGCTCACCGGCTCGTGGAACCTTCCCGGTTGGAACCAGCCGGCTGTCGCGCTCGACTTCTTCGATGCCAAGGGCATCGTGGAAAACCTGCTGCGCGAGCTCGCTGTCCCCAAGGTGCGCTTCAAGGCGCTCGAACCCGACGAGGCCCCATGGCTGCAGCCGGGGCGTGCGGCGCAGGTGCTCTCCGGCGGCCGCGTGATCGGCTGGATTGGTGAGGTGCACCCGCTCGCCGTCGCGGCGTTCGAAGCAGAAGGCGCCGTCGCGGCGTTCGAGCTCGACGTCAAGCAGCTGGTCGAGACCGCGACCGAGCAGCGCCCCTACGTCGACGTTCCCGTCTACCCCGCGATCGAGGTCGACATGGCGATCGTCGTCGACGAGGAGGTCACGGCCGAGCGCGTCGAGCAGTGCATCACGAGTGCGGGCAAGAAGGGCCCGTTCGAAAGCGTGCGCCTGTTCGACGTGTACCGCGACGAGCAGCGTGTCGGAGCGGGCAAGAAGTCCATGGCGTTCCGCCTGTCGTACCGTGCGAGCGACCGCACGCTGACGAGCGAGGAAGTGGACAAGGCCCATGCGAAGATCGTCGACAAGGTCATCAAGGCCACGGGCGGCGAAGTCCGCAGCTAGACTGTCTTCACAGGCTTTTTCAGGCTGTGCGGGTGCTCCCTTTCCGGGGCATTTGTGCAGCCTGTGTTTTTCAGCGCCGCATGCCGATTGCAACGCATGCGCGCGAAGGACGATGGGTAGGATAGACAAAACTGAACAAACGGTCAGATTGGGTGAGCAGGTCGTTGAAGGGCAAGCACGAAGTAGATAAAGACGTTACGGAAGAGAAGGGCAAGCGGCGTCTCTCGAAACGCGGGAAGACCGTTGCCGTGGTGGTGGCGGCAGCCGTGGCGCTCGCTGCCGTATTTGCCGGCTCGCAGCTGTACCTGCAGCAGCAGGCGCAGGCGAGCGACAGGATATCGAGCCGCGTGGGCGAGCTCATGAGCGCCAATTCCCTCGACAGCGCGCTCAATCCCGGGACGCCCGCGACGCAGCAAGGTACCGACGCCGTCGAGGGGCAGCCAACGGCAAAGGACTACCAGTCGCTCATCGACTCCGTCAACAGCGCTCCGAGCACGGGCTCTTTGCAGGTGTTCGGCACGAGCCAGAGTCTTCCGCTGGCATCCGAGCTCACCCTCAACGCCAAACTCAAGAGCATCTCGAGCCACTACGAGCTCAGCGTCATGATGGTGGACCTCACGACGGGCGAGGGCATCTCGTTCAATCCCGATGCGCGCATCTACAGCGCGTCGGCAATCAAGGGGCCGTACGTTGCGTCGATCAACAAGCTCAACCCGAGTGGCGCGAAGGCGCACGCCTCCACGATCGAGCGGGTCATCACGGTTTCCGACAACGAGGGCTACGATTCGCTGCGGCGCAGCTTCGGGGACTCGACGTTTGGGACGTACGCGCATGATGCGAATGTGACGGCGTTCGATCCGGTGCACTGGTACGTGTACACGGGCGCGCGCGACTTCGCGAAGCTGTGGATTGAGAACTACGATTACTTCTACGTGCATCCCAACGAGAATTCCGAGTGGGCGCGCGGACTGTACTCGGACACGTTGAACTCCGTCATCCACCAGGGCGTGGGCTCGCGCTATTCGGTCGATTCTAAAGCCGGCTGGTTTGCGGGGGAGTACAACGTGCTCAACGACGCGGGAATCGTGTTCTCGGAAGTCAACGGCGAGTCGCATCCGTACGTGCTCGCCATCTTCAGCTCGGCAGCCGACCAGTACGACCTGCTGGCCGACCTCGTTCAGTCGGTCGACGACGTGCACACGGATATGGTCGCAAGCGAACAACGCTGATGTCGTCACCTGGGAGGGCGCCCGTGCACCCTGCGGCCCCGTGCACCCTGCGCGCGAGATATGTGGCAGTGCCACGCTTTT
>CACZQA010000177.1 GCA_902783175.1 uncultured Coriobacteriaceae bacterium | reverse complement strand
GGTCGTGGCTGACCACGAGCACGGCGCCGTTGTAGGTGCGCAGGAAGTTCTCGAGCCAGCGCACGCTCTCGAGGTCGAGGTGGTTGGTGGGCTCGTCGAGCAGGAGGATTTCCGGCTGCCGCAGGAGCAACTTGGACAGCGCGATGCGCATCTGCCAGCCGCCTGAGAACTCGTCGGTGCTGCGCTCCATGTCCTCTTCGTGGAATCCCAACCCAAACAGCACGCGGCGCGCCTTGGACTCGATGTTGTAGCCGTCACGCGCCTCGTAGCGCGTGCGGAGCCTGCCGTACTCGTCGAGCAGCGCCGAAGCGGTGCTGTGGCTGCTCGACTCGAGCTCCTGCTCGATTTCGGCCAGACGCGCTCCCATGGCGGCGACGTCGGCCACGCTTGTCATGACCTCGTCGATGACCGAGCGCCCCACCATCTCGATGGACTCCTGCTCGAGGTAGCCCGGGTGCACGCCCTTGCCGTAGAAGACCTGCCCCGAGTCGGGAGAGTCGAGGCCGGCGATGATGTTCATGAGTGTGGTCTTGCCGGCGCCGTTGGGGCCGACGAGGGCATAGCGGTCGTGGTCCTCGATGCGAAACGTCGCATTCTGGAACAAGACGCGTGTGCCGAAGGATTTGGTAACTCTGTCTACATTCAAAATCATGGCGAGTATTGTACGCGAGATTGCCCACCCTGGGAACGCGCTAATTGGCAGGCGACAACGCCCGGCTTGCACTGCCGCAAAGCCGGGCGTCACACGCAGGCGCGGCGTGATGCCGCGCCTGCCTTTCTAGAAGTGGTAGCCGCAGCTCGACGCGGTGAGCACGTCGAAGGTGTAGCCCTGGTCGATGAAGTACTGAATGATCTGCGGCAGGGCCTCGACCGTGGTCGACTTGGACTCGAGGTCGTGCATGAGCACGCAGCAGCTGTTGTCACCCGCGGCCTCCTTCTCGACGTTGGCCACGAGCTTTGCGACGGGGAGGTTGTTGCCCGTCGCGTCGCCGTTTTCCACGTTCCAGTCGAAGTAGTGCAGACCCGCCGCGCTGACCGCCTGTATCGCGCCGTCCGCGACCTTGCCGTCGTAGGAGTTCTTGCTGCCGCCCGGGAAGCGGATGACGGTGGGCTTGAAGCCCAGGCGCTGGTCGACCTCGCCCGCGAGCGTCTCGAGCCCCTGCTCGTAGGAGCTCTCGGTCGCGTAGTCCGTCGAGTAGTCGTGCGTCTGGGAATGCAGGCCCACCTGGTTGCCGTCGTCCCAGATCTTCTTGATGGAGTCGAGATGCGAGCTCGTGCCCACCACGAACCACGTGGCGTGGACACCGTAGCGGTCGAGAATCTCGAGAATCTTGTCGGTGTTGGCCGAAGGACCGTCGTCGAAGGTGAGGTACACCGTCTTTTCGTCGGGCTTGGCGTCGTAGCCGTTGTCGCTGTCGCTCGTCGCCGAGCGGTCCGCCTCGCTTCGCGTGGTGGAAAGCGCCCCGGCGGAGGTCTTGACGGTCGTCACGTCCCCATCGGAAGCCCTGCTGCCCTGGCTGTCGAATCCGCCCTGCGCGGAGACCTGCGCACTTGTAGACGCGGCGTCGCCCGAGCCCTGACCGGGCGCGGCAACCGCAACGCGCAGCACGACGACCACGGCGAGCACAGCGATAAGGGCCACGAGCGCGAAGGCGAGCTTGCGCCTGGACCCCTGCGGCGCAGCGGGAGTTTGCCCCACGGCACGCGAGGGCCGCGCGGCTGCGCCGTAGTCGGCACGTGGCGCGTGCGCCTGCTCGGGACGCCTGCGCGCGCCGTTTTGCGAGGAGCGCTCGTGTGCGCGGTATTCGTGGGGGCGTTCGCCAGCCCTGTTATTTGGATGATTGCTGCTGTTGCGGTCCATGTCCTGGCTTCCTTCGTGTTCTTGGCCGTACGCCCTGTCCCGAGCGGACGGCGGCGTGAACACTACCACCCACAGCACGCCGTGGCGGTGGAGATTTCGCGATTATTCACCTGATTCGCCCGTCACCAGTACCAATACAATTTTTGTATTTGACACATAAGCATTATGTATTTCACATATTTCTAACACCGGGATAGCATCACGTAACACGCGAGTGCGGCCGCATGCCGCCCCGTAACCGAGAAAGACGTTAGGAGCAAACCTATGCATATCCTTGGAATGGGCACCCCCGAGCTGATCATCATCCTCGTCGTGGCGCTGCTCATCTTCGGGCCAAAGAACCTCCCCAAGCTCGGTCAGGCCATCGGCAGGAGCGTGAAGGGGCTGCGCGATGGCATGGAGAGCACCGAAGCAGACGACGCCGACGTCGACCTTTCCATGAGCCGCATTGACCGCGCCGCGAAGCGCCTGGCAGAAGACCAGGCACGCGAGAAGGCGGAGAAGGCGGCCACCGCCCAGGCCAAGGCGTAGGCAAGAGCGGAGTCGGGGCCGGGAATGGTCTTTCGCTCAGGCGCGCTTCGCACGCACGAGAGGTTTCGTCCGAGCAGCCGGCAGCTGCTCGCCGGGAAACAGCCCGATGAAGCGCTTCGCGAGCGGCGAGAGGTAGCGTCCCTCCTGCCATACGAGCGCCTGGCGCGTCACGAGGTCCTTGCACTTCAAGGTGCGGATGCGAGGGGAATCCTGCGTGAAGAACGCCGAGATGCGCTGCGGGACGAGCGCGATGCCGTACCCGTTGTGCGCCCACATCAGCGCCGTGCGCGCGTCATCGGTCGTGCATCCCACGGTAAGCCGGCACCCCGCATCGTCGAACGCCTTGCGAATGAGGCGCTCGAAGCGGCGGTAGATGACCACCGGCACGTCGTCGAGCTCCGCGATGCGGATCTCGTCCGCACCCCGCCCTTGCGCACTCCGCGCCCCGGCATCGCCCCAGCTGACCGCCACCATGTGCTCGGGTTCGGAGAGCTTTCCCGCAAGGCCAGCCATCTTGAAGGGCGTGCGGACGATGCCCAGGTCGACGACGCCGGCCTTGAGCATGTCGAGGACCTCGAACGTGTTGCCCTCGTGGATGGCAAAGCGCACGTCGGGCGCATCGACGGCAAACCCGCTCGAGAACGCGTCGGGGATGAGATTGCTCGAGGAGGAGATGGTTCCGATGGAAAGCGTCCCCTGCTTGCCGCCGCCT
>CACZQA010000176.1 GCA_902783175.1 uncultured Coriobacteriaceae bacterium | reverse complement strand
TTGTCCTTGGGCATGGAGTAGCCCTTGGCCTTTGCGATGGCCGCAGCGAGGGAGGCATTGTTATCCGGGTTGGGATCGCCACCCTGCTTAGCAGCAACCGTGATGATACGGCTGAGTTTGGAGAACATGGCAGAGCGCTTGGAGTCCTGCGCTGCCTTACGATGCTTGGTGGTAGCCCACTTAGAATGTCCGGACATACAGTAAACCTTCCTTGTTGATACTTAGACTGGCGTATTCTAGCACTTCAACCCTAGCTCGCGGTAGGGTCCGAATCGCTATCCTGCTCGCAATCGTCCCCACCGTCCTGCTCGGGCAGCGGAATCCCCTGCTGGGGAAGCTTCCTTTTGGTTGCCCACACGAGGATGCAGATGCCTGCCACGACCATGGGAAGCGACAGCAGCTGGCCCATCGTCCCCCAGGTGCCGAAGAAGTACCCAATCTGCACGTCGGGCAGCCTGACGAACTCGATCAGAATGCGGAAGCAGCCGTACAGCACGAGAAACAGGCCCAGAAACGTGCCGCGGGGACGCGGCGGGTCGGTCTTGCGGGAGAAGGCGAACATGATGAGAAAGATCACGACGCCCTCGAGCAGCGCCTCGTAGAGCTGCGAGGGTTGGTACATGATGCCCGTGTGCGTGAAGTCGACGCCGACCGGCCAATCGGTCGGGGCGCCGTAGAGCTCGCCGTTGGTGAAGTTGGCGCAGCGGCCGAAGAACAGGCCCGCGGGGACACCGCAGACGACGAGGTCCGCCAGCGAGAGAAACGGCATCTTGTACACGTGCGCGTAGATGGCGCCCGCTATCACGACGCCGATCAGCCCGCCGTGAAACGACATGCCGCCCTTGTTCACCGCCAGGATCTCGAGCGGATGAGCGAGGTAGTAGCCGTCCCCGTAGAACAGGCAGTAGCCCAGGCGCGCGCCGATGACGATGCCGAAGGCGCAGTAGCACACGAACACGAGCACGTCGTAGGAATCGAAGCGAATCTTCCAGTGCCGCGCGTAGTAGTAGACGACCAGGCCCGCGCAGATGAACCCGAGCACATAGGCGATGCCGTACCAGCGCACGACGAAGGGGCCGAGAGCGAATGCGATGGGATTTAGGGATTGATAAAAGTCATTTAACATGAGTCGAATGGTACCATTGGGCGCATGAATATCGAACAACATTACACGACAATTGTCGTCGGCTGTGGTCCCGCCGGAATCATGGGCGCTCGCGCTGCAAGCGAGCGCGGACCAGTACTCCTCATCGACGCGATGAAGCTCCCCCGCGAGAAGAGCTGCGGAGGCATGCTCAACGAGTTCTCGCAGGCGTTCATCGCAGACGAGCTCGGAACGCAGGTTCCCGAGAACCTGCTCGTCGACCCCGAGTGGATTCACTTCAGGTACTTCGACTGGGACCGTGACATCCGCGAGGCGACGACGCTCAAGTTCGCCAACGTCGACCGCAAGGCCTTCGACGAATGGCTCATGGGCTTTCTGCCCGACAACGTCACCGTCGTCGACGACCTGCGTCTCATCCACCTGTCGCAGACGCGCGACGAGGTGACCGTGCAGCTGCAGGCGGCAGACGACGTGGACGCAGACGTCATCACCGTAACCTGCAGCTACCTGCTCGGCGCCGACGGCCCGCGCTCCGAGACACGCCGCCAGCTGCCCGTAAGCCAGCTCAAACTCTACAAAACCTTGCAGGACTACCTGCCCCTCACCGGCAGCGTCGAGCCCTACTTCGACTGCGTGTACGCACGCGGCATCGGCGACGACTACGGGTACGGCTACGTCGTCCCCAAGGGTGACCACATCATCTTGGGCTCGGTGTTTTTTCCCGGCAGCAAGCACGTCAACAAGCTGCACGAGAAAGCCGTCGACCTGTACAGTGCCTACTACAACTACTCGACCGAGCACACGCGCCGCGAAGCGTGGAACGCCATCAGCGTCACGAGCGTCGCAGACATCGTGGGCGGTCACGGCCGCGTCCTGCTCGCGGGAGAAGCGGGCGGCATTTTCTCGCCCTCTTCCGGCGAGGGCATCTCGTTTGCCCTGAACAGCGGCACCCTTGCCGGACGAGCCATCGCCGACGCGCACGAAGGCGCGACGCTCATCGGCAAGCGGAACCACTTCAGCTCCGAGGAAAGCGAGGCGTTGCGCCTGTACCGCGAGGCACTCGGCCCCATCAGAAGAAACATCGAGCGCCGCCTCAAGTTCTTCCCCATCATGAACTCGGACATCGGAAAGTTCCTCGGCGCGTACGTCCCGCCCAAGATCATCGACAAGTTCACGCACATCATCTAGCGCACACCCGCACGCCCCCTATCCAGATGACACGCTGCCCCGCCAACAGGCGGGGCAGCTGCTTTCAGGTTCGTTTCAGCATCTTTCAGCCTGTTTTCAGCGTCGCTTCCTACTCTTGGCACCGTTGTATTCGAACACGCGGAAAGGAGCGACATCGTGAATACGCCAGATGTGTTCAAGAGAGTCGAGTACAAGTATCTTCTCTCGCCTCAGCAATTCGACAGCCTGACCGAATCTCTCGCCGACAAGATCCGCCCGGACGAGTTTGGCAGGAGCACCATCTCGAGCCTCTACTATGACACGCGCCAATTCGCGATGATCAACCGTTCTCTCGAAAAACCCGTCTACAAGGAGAAGCTGCGCATCCGCGCTTACGGAACCCCCGAAGACGGCGACCCCGTCTACGTCGAGCTCAAGAAGAAGTTCAGGGGCGTCGTGTACAAGCGCCGCGTGCCCCTCACCGCAAACGCCGCCTACGCGTTCATGGGAGGCGTGTCCTACCGGTCCGCAGCCTTGGCGTTTCCGCTCGCCGATGCCGCCCTGCAAGACGGATGCTTCTTGCCGAGGCGAATCCAGATTGCAGAAGAGATCTCGCAGTGCTGCAAGCGTTGGGAGATGCCCCGCCCCGCGATGATGGTCTGCGTCGAGCGCGAGGCATACCGCTGTATCAGCGCCCACGACCTGCGCATCACCTTCGACATCATGCCGCGTTGGCGCACCGACGACCTGTTCTTCTCCGCCGAGCAGGCAGGGCGCCTGCTCTACCCCGACGGCAAGGTGATCATGGAGATCAAGTGCACGGACGCCTACCCGTTCTGGCTCATTGAGGAGCTGGACAAGCACGGCGTCTACCCGCAGCCCAACTCCAAGTACGGGCTGAGCTACCAGGAGTACCACCACCTGTCCCGCACGCTCCCCCGCCGCCGCTCCCATGCCGTTCCCGAGGCGCGCATCGCCGCGTTTGCCGGCTAGAGACGCCACGACACCAGGAAAGGACCCTCATGTTCGACTCGCTGTTCACCTCGGTTCTCCAGACCGAATCCACCGCCGCCTCGCTGACTTCGGGCGCGTTTCTCGCCTGCACGCTCGCCTCGCTCGTCCTTGGCGTCGTCATAGCCCTGGTCTACATGTTCAGGCACGAGTACTCCAAGAACTTCGTCGTGACCTTGGCGCTACTGCCCCTCATCGTGCAGGTGGTCATCACCCTCGTCAACGGAAACCTGGGCGCGGGCATCGCCGTCATGGGCGTGTTCAACCTCGTCCGCTTCCGCTCGATCCCCGGCACGGCAAAGGACATCGGCGCCGTCTTCATGGCCATGGCGATCGGTCTGGCGACAGGCATGGGCTATTTGTGGCTCGCGGCGCTGTTCACGCTCATCGTCGGCATCGCCAACGTCGCGCTCGTCCTCTCCCCGCTCGGCGCCGGCTCCGGCAAGCCCGTGGAGCGCTCGCTCAAGGTGAGCATCCCCGAGGACATGAACTACGCGGGCGCGTTTGACGACATCTTCGAACGCTACACCACCACCGCCAAGCTCATCAGCGCCCGCACGACCAACATGGGGAGCCTCTACCAGCTCGACTACCACATCACGCTGAAGAGCCCCGACGAGGAAAAGAAGCTCATGGACGCGGTGCGGACGCGCAACGGCAATCTCTCCGTGCAATGCGGCATGGTCATCGCGGACAGCACGCGGCTCTAGCAACCACCACACGAA
>CACZQA010000175.1 GCA_902783175.1 uncultured Coriobacteriaceae bacterium | reverse complement strand
GTTGATGAGGTTGGGGTTTCCCGCTTCGTACGTGAACTTCTCCTTGGCCTGGAACGCGCCTGCGACCTTGCGGACGATGCGCTCCATGCGCTCTGGTAGCTCGTCGCGCGTCTTCTTGTCCCATGCGCGCACCGTGCCCGTCAGGTAGGCGGAGCCCGCCATGACGTTGCGTGCCGTGCCTCCGTGGATTTCGCCGACAGTGACGACGACAGGCTCGAAAGGCGAGATGTCGCGGCTTACGAGCACCTGCAGCGTCGTGACCATTTCTGCCGCGACGACGATGGCGTCCACGCCCTCATGAGGCTGCGCGCCGTGCGCGCTCACGCCCTCGATGTCGATGCGGAACCAGTCCGTGCTCGCCATACGCGGGCCTGCCTCGCATGAGATCGTGCCTGCGTCCAGGTCCGTCCAGATATGAGCGCCATAGATGGCGTCGACGCCGTCGAGTGCCCCGGCGGCGATCATGTCGCGCGCGCCGAGAGAGATTTCCTCGGCAGGCTGGAAGATGATGCGGACTTCGCCTTTGATCTGGTCGCGCATGTTGTTGAGGATGTGTGCGGCGCCGAGCATCATGGCCATGTGGCAGTCGTGTCCGCACGCGTGCATCTCGCCTTCGTTGAGCGAGGCGTAGTCAAATCCCGTTTTCTCGTCGACGTGGAGCGCATCCATGTCCGTGCGCAGTGCGACGCGCTTTGCCGGCACGCCGTTCTCGTCGTACGCGCCTTCTGCCGTGCCCTTGATGGTGGCGATGATGCCCGTGCCGATGAAGCGCTCGAGTTCGTGGTCCACGTTGTCGGGGCGCTTGCCATCGACGAGTCGGTAGTCGATTCCCATCTGGGCGAGGATGCCGCGGATGTAGGCAGACGTCGCCACTTCGTGCGTCCCCACTTCCGGATGACGGTGGAAGTGCCTTCTCAGCTCGATGATCTCCGACTCGTAGGCAGATCCGAGCTCTTTGATTCTCTGCGTGGTGTCCATGGTCTTACAACCCTTCGCGTCGATGGTGCGTCTTGCTCGGTTACGCGAGATGCTCCTTGATGGCGGCGAGCAGCTCGTCGTAGGTCTCGAGTGCCGTGATGTCGGGATTCGCCTTTGCCAGTTCGGGCGTGGTCTTGAACAGGAAGCCCGCCTTGCTCGCGCGGATCATCCCGAGGTCGTTGTGGCTGTCGCCGCTGGCGATGGTCTCGAAGCCGATCTGCTGCAGCAGCTCGATGACCGTCTGCTTCTTCTCGGCCTTGCGCATCTTCCAGCCGCTGATCGTGCCGTCTTCGTCCACGAGCAGCTCGTTGCAGAAGATGGTCGGCCAGCCGAGCTTTTTCATGAGCGGCTGGGCGAACTGCGAAAACGTGTCGCTCACGATGACCACCTGGGTAAGCGAGCGGAGCTCGTCGAGGAACTCCTTCGCGCCGTCCATCGGGTCCATCGTCGCGATGACCTTCTGGATTTCTGATAGCCCGAGGTGGTGTTCTTTCAGAATGTCCAGGCGATACTGCATGAGCTTGTCGTAATCGGGCTCTTCGCGCGTCGTGCGCGTCAGCTCCTGGATTCCCGTGGCGTTGGCGAATTCGATCCAGATTTCCGGTACGAGGACGCCCTCGAGGTCCAGGCATACGATATCCATGTGCGCGTTTCTCCTAACTGTCGTTGCGTTTGTCTAGTGCATTATAGGCAACGCGTCATTTGCCCGGACGGTAGATCGCGCAGTTGTTGGGAGTCTCGTAGACGTCAACTTGGGTGACGGGCAGTCCGAGATCATCGAGCCGTGCGTAGAAGAACTTCGCGAAGTTCTCCGACGTGGTGCGCCAGTCGACGAGGTACAGGCGAAACGTCTCCGATTCGAGCGCGGCAATCGTGGCGGGGGCAAGCGAGCCGCGCTCGACGATGAAGGTGTGGTCGAGCTCTTCGGTTAGCGATCTCAGCGCCTTCTTGAAGGTGCCGAAATCGACCACCATGTCCTTTTCCTGGCCGCTGGCCTGGAGGTCGTCGACGCCGATGTAGGCGACCACCTTCCAGCGGTGCCCGTGGAGGTTCTCGCATTTGCCGTCGTAGTCGCTCAGAAAATGGGCCGAGTCGAAGCAGCTCTCTGTTTTGAGTTCGTACATCGTTTCTCTCCCTTGGATGGTTTTTGACCATAGTAGCGGGTGGGAGAGAGCATGGCACGGCGTTACGAAACCTCCATGAATGCTCCGCGTTCTATGGTGGGCTTTCCGCTAGGCCTGCTCGGATCCTATCTCGTGGAGCGTCTTTCCCGTGAGGTCCTGGGGTTTGGCCTTGTGCCTGCGCCTCAGCCTCAGCACGGGGTAGGCGACGAGCAGCGCCGCGTAGATCCAGGCGCTCGCCACGTAGCCGGCAAAGTCGGACATGAAGGCGGCGCCGCCCTGGTAGAGCGTCTCGAACAAGCGCATGCCGTCGAACGGGTACAGGTACAGCGCGTGTCCCAGGGCCAGGAATAGCCCCTGCGCGAGCATGAAGATGGTGAAGGGGTAGGCGAGCTTCTGCACCTTTCGCCAGGTGGCGGGCTCCATGCGGCGGCGCACCGCTTTGAACGAGGCAATCCAGGGGATGACGAAGGCGATCGTGAGAAGCGGGCCGATGAGCACGCCCGCGATGAACATGAAGTCTCCCGCCGGATGGCCGTACATCTGGACGACCATCGGGTTGGCGAATGCCGTCACGAAGCTCAGCACACGGCACACGTGCCCCATGATGATGATTCCGCCCAGCACGGACATCTCCGAGCGGATGGAGTAGAAGCGCTTGACCGTCTTCGTCTTCTCGCACACGCCGATGAACATGACGATCAGGTAGAAGCTGACCCCGACGACCGAGGAGGTGAAGAGGTTCAGCACGGTGTCGAGGACGGGGTACGCGTCGCGCGTCGAGCTCAGCCATGCGTTGTAGTCGGCGACGAAGGCCAGGGAATCCAGGCCGAATGCGGCAAGCAGCTCGCCCCAGCTCACGAACACGACGACGAGCGCCCAGGGCAGGTAGAACGCGAGCGGGTGCTTGCGCAGCGCCCCCGCGCAGAAGTAGCAGAACAGGTAGACGAGCGGAAACGCCTGGACGAGCGCCGGAATGAACGATGGAACGAAGAACAGCATAATCCCCACTAACACTAGGTAGAACGAAGCGGTAGTGGGGATACTACGGGAAATCTTTTCAGGAGTGAAGTTCCTAATCGAGGAAGTCGACGACTCCGGAGTGCGTGTGGTAGATGGCGCCGTGGACTTCGAGTCCTTCGTTGTTCATGAGCGTGTAGAGCTCGCCATTGCTCACGATGTGGCAGATGGCGGCTTTCACGTTGAGGGCACTTGCCACGTAGGGGTCCTTCTCGTCTCCGATCGCGCGTGCAATCGGCTTTGTGAGGGGCGCGAGCGCCTCGGAATGGGTACCTTCCATCGCGGCCTCGATTGCTCCGCAGTTCGTATGCCCCAGCACGAGCACGAGCTTCACGTGCAGGTGCGAGCAGGCATAGACGATGCTCGCCATGGCGGCCTTGTCGATGACGTTGCCCGCCACGCGTATCGTGAACAGCTCTCCCAGGCCCGTCATGAACAGGTGCTCGGGCACGACACGCGAATCCGCGCAGGACACGATCACGGCGTAGGGGTGCTGGCCGTTCGAGAACAGGTGCTCGATGGTACCCGCCGAGATGTCGCCGTGGGCGTGGCTTGCCTCGAGGTAGCGCGCGTTGCCGCGTTTGAGGGCCGTGAGCGCCTGGGAGGCATCGAGCTCGGAGCTCAGGTCGAAGTCGTGCGCATCGAGGTCATCGTCGTAGACGAACAGCTCGATGAAGTCGTTGTCCGCCTGCGCGTCTTTGACCGCCTGAACCGCCTCGTCCCACCAGGGCTTGTGGGTGGCATGTGCACGCTTGAAGACGATGCGCGTCGGCACGTCGATCTCCTCGAGCGCATCTTTCCATTTGAGCGGGGTGGGGGAGATGCGGGCGTCCGTCTCGAGAGCGTTTAGAAAGAACGCTTCCAGCTCCTCCGGCGACGTGATAGCCGATTCGTCGACGATGATCTCGTTCATGATGCGCCTCTCAATACGCTTGCGCCACCTTGCGGCGGCTCTTGTTATCTGGTGCGAGTAGCATAGGCTTCGAAGATGACGCTGCGGTACTACGGCCGGCGCGCTTCGAGCATCGTCTTCACGCCTTTGAACGGGTGGCCGTTGAGCAGCAGCACGAGACCCTGGGCAAGCTCGAGAGGGTAGGCGGCCATGGCCATCGAGCGCAACGGCATCGTGTCGAGCATCTCGAGGACCAGCTCGGTCGGGAGCAGCGCGTCTTTCTGGCGCGCCGCCCGGTGGCGCAACACCCGCAGCACGAGACGGCCCGTCCGGGTGAGCTCGAGGTCTTTGAGCGGGGAGTCGATGGTGTAGGGCAGACGGGGAGGCTCCTCGGGAAACGGCACGCTGAAAAGCGCCGCGAACTCGTCTTCCGAAAAGCCGTGCGGCGTGACGTGATAGTAGGAGCGCAACTGCTCGCGCTCGAGCTCGTCGGTATACGCGCGGCGCTCGGCATGCAGCGGCGGCGCTGCGTGGACCAGCTCGATGGTCTCGGCAAGGCGGATGTCCCTGCTAGAAGCCCCGATCTTGACCTCATAGGCTCCCTCGTCGACGCGCCAGCGGTGCGCCTCGTCGTCCCAGTACCTGAAGCTGCTCCCGTCGAGCGTGAGGGTGATGTGCTGCGTCTCGCCCGGATCGAGCAGCACCTTCGTGAAGGCTGCGAGCTCCTGCTCGGGGCGAAAGACGGCGGGGTCGATCGCATGGACGTATGCCTGCACAATCTCCTTCGCCCGACGCGCCCCGGCGTTCTCGAGGTCGAAGTGCAGCGCATAGCCCTCGTCCGTCGTCTCGACATGGAGGTTGCGGTAGGCAAATCGCGTGTAGGTGAGACCGTAGCCAAACGGGAAGCGGACCTCTACCTGCGCGCTGTCGTAGTAGCGGTAGCCCGTGAAGATGCTTTCGAGGTAGGGAATCTGCTGCGTGGGCACGGGAAACGCATCCGAAAGGGGCGTGTCCGAAAGAGTTACGGGCCAGGTCTCGGCGAGCTTGCCACAGGGGCTTTGCGCGCCGAACAGCAAGTCGACGCATGCGTGTCCGCCTTGGCAGCCCGCCAAGTGCATGAGGAGTACCGCGCTGACGCCGTCAATCCACGGCGTCTCGACCGGCGCGCCGCAGGACAGCACGACGATGGTGCGGTCGTTGGCTGCGGCAACGCGCGCGATGAGGCGCTCCTCGCCCTCGGGCAGGCGCATGGTGCAGCGGTCCATGCCCTCAGTCTCGAGCGCATCGGGCAGTCCCACGAAGACGACGGCGGCATCGCAGCGCGCTGCGAGCCGCTCGGCTTGCCTGAGCATCTCCTCGT
>CACZQA010000174.1 GCA_902783175.1 uncultured Coriobacteriaceae bacterium | reverse complement strand
TGCGAGGCTCCCTTGTGGGAGGTCTCGTCGCGGAGCCTGCGCGATTCGATGATGGCGATGCGCGCGAGGCTCTCGACCACCTGGTTGCGGCTTTCCTCGATCTCTTCCTCGGACATGTGCATGCGGCGGCGCCTCAGCTCCTCGCGGCGCAGGCTGCGCAGCTCCTGCAGGGCCTCGCGCAGCGAGGCGTCGTCGAGCAGCTCTTCGTGCTGGGCGAGCTCTGCGGCGGTGCTCTTCAGCGCGTCCGCGAGTATGGCATGGCGCCTGGAGGCCTTCTTGTACTCGTTGATGTCGCATGAGTCGCCCTGCTCGGCGATCTGCTTCTTGCGCTGCTCGAGGTGGTCGACTGCCATCTCGAGGTTCACGAGCTGCTCGAGCATGGCATGGCGGCGGATGATTCTGCCGATGTCGCTCGGGTTCTCGCGGATTTCCTTGATCGCCTCGCCGGGCATGGCGTCGGCGACGCGGTAGGTGAGCGATGCGAGAAACGGCATCAGGAACACCGTGATCGCGCCGGCGGCGACGAGCACCGAGGCGGTGTCTTGCGAGAAGAAGCCCATGCTCGTGCCAATCGAGGTGATGGCGACGACCAGCGGCAGGGCGGTCGTGCAGTACAGCGCGACGGTCCAGCGGTTGTGCGCGGAGAGCTCGCAGCGCTTGTCGGTCGTCAGCATGATAAAGACCGGGATGCCGCGCACCATCATCAACGCGACGATGAAGACGACGAGCAGCACCGGGTTGTCACCGATGGCAAGGATATTGACCTTCGCCCCGCTCACGATAAAGAACAGCGGGATGAAAAAGCCGTATGCCGCGCCGTTGAGCTTGGTCTCGAGCTCTTCGTCGCCCTCGGGGATGATGGCGCCCATGACAAAGCCCGCGGCAAACGCGCCCAAGACGATGTCGAGGTGGAAGATTTCGGAGATGGCGAGGAGCAGGACGAGGATCAGCATCGTGAAGCGCACCATCGTCTGGTACGTCGTGTTGGAGCGCGTCTTCACGAAGTGCGCGATCTTGCTGCCGGCGGCCTTTGCCTTCTTGGGGATAAACGCCATGACGACGGCGATGAGGGCAAACGCTCCCAGGATGAGCAGCGTCTGCCAGCTCGAACGCGTCGAGAGCAGAAGCGCGATGGCGACGATCGGCGCGAGCTCGCCCCAGGTCCCGTAGGCCATGATGGAGTTGCCGACGGGGGTCCCCGTCAGCCCGCGCTCCTTCATGATGGGCACGAGCGTGCCGAACGCGGTGGTGGTCATGGCGATGGCGACGGCGATGCCGTCGAGCTGGGCAGGGTCGAACCACGGCAGCAGGAACACCACGACAAAGCCAAGCGCGAGCGAGATGCCCCAGGCGCCGATGCCGCGCTTGCCCTCGTGGCCGACCAGGTTCTTGGGGTTGATCTCCATGCCGGCGAGCAGGAACAGGTACGCGAGCCCGAGCTCGGAGAGGAAGTTGACGACGTCGGTCGTCTGGATCACGCCGAGCAGGTTGGGCCCCAACACGGCGCCCGCGATGAGCAGGAACACCGATTCGGGGATGAGCTTGTTGGGGATGAGGCTCGCGATGATGGGGCAGAGCGCCGCGACAACGACGATGACGGCAAGCGAGATGAAATCAACGACCATGGAGTGCGCTTCTTTCGGCTTCTGTTCGGCTGGTGCGTGCGGGGCGCGGGCGTACCACGTCTAGCGGGCGGTGGAGGCGAGGTAGGCGGCGGGGCCCTGCGTGTAGACGTTGCCGCCCGTGCAGTCGATGGCGACGGTGAGCGGCATGTCCACGACCTCGAGCTTGCGGATGGCCTCGGTCCCCAGGTCCTCGTAGGCGACGACCTGTGCGGACGCGATCGACTTGGCGATGTAGGCGGCGGCCCCGCCCACGGCGGCAAAGTACACGCAGTGGTTGCGGACGATGGCGTCGATGACGCTTTGGCTGCGCGCCCCCTTGCCGATCATCGCGCGGACGCCCAGGTCGAGCAGGCGCGGGGCATACGGGTCCATGCGGTAGCTGGACGTCGGGCCGCACGGCCCGATGACCTGGCCGGGCTTTGCGGGCGCGGGGCCGGCGTAGTAGATGATGGCGTTCTCAACGGGAAACGGCAGCTCCTCGCCGGCGTCGAGCAGGTCGATCAGGCGCTTGTGCGCAGCATCGCGCGCCACGTACACGGTGCCGGTAAAAAGCACCTGGTCGCCGGCGTGCAGCGATTGCGCGGTCTTCTCGTCGATCGTCCCTGCGAGCTTGCGGGTCTCGGACATTACAGCACCACCTCTTCGTGCCGGGCGACGTGGCAGTTGATGTTGACGGCGACGGGCAAACACGCGATGTGCGTGGGCATCTGCTCGATGTGGACGGCGAGTGCGGTGGTCTTGCCGCCAAATCCGGCAGGTCCCGTGCCAAAGGCGTTGATGGCGTCGAGGAGCTCGCCTTCGAGCGCCGCGTAGAACGGGTCGGGGTTCGGCTGGCTCAGCGGGCGCACGAGCGCGCGCTTGGCAAGACTTGCCACGTGGTCGAAGTTGCCTCCGATGCCAACGCCCACGACGATGGGCGGGCAGGGGTTGGGCCCGGCGTGGCGCACGGCCTCGAGCACGAAGTCCTTCACGCCCTCAACGCCGTCGGCGGGCTTGAGCATCTTGAGCATGCCCATGTTCTCGGAGCCGGCGCCCTTGGGGGCGAGGGCGATCTTGAGCGAGTCACCAGAAACGACGTCGAAGGTGATGAGCGCGGGCGTGTTGTCTTTGGTGTTCTCGCGGCGCAGCGGATCGGCGACCATCGACTTGCGCAGGTAGCCGTCCGTGTAGCCGCGGCGCACGCCCTCGTCGATGGCGGAACGCAGGTTGCCTCCCTCGATGCGCACGTCCTTGCCGAGCTCGACGAAAACGCAGGCCATGCCGGTGTCCTGGCACAGCGGGACGTTGTCGGTCTTGGCGATGCGCACGTTTTCGAGGATGGTGTCGAGCGTCGCCTGCGCGACGGGCCACGGCTCCTCGTGGCGCGCGCGCTCAAGGCAGCTGACCACGTCGTCTTGCAGCGTGCAGTTTGCCTTGATGCACATCTGCGCGACGGCACGCGTCACGTCCTTCGCTTGGATTGTTCTCATGGTGGGGTTGCCCTTCCGCCCGCGCGGCAAAGGGACGGGCCCTTTGCCGCAAAAATGACACGATACCCACGGCCCCTCGTCTCAAAATGACACGATACCCACGGCCCCTCGTGTCATATGGGGGTCGTAACTGCTGGGGACGCTAGATGCGGGCGACGCCCGTCTCTTTGGCGGCCTTCGCGACGGCGGTGGCCACGGCCTCGGCGACCTGCGGGTCGAGCGCGCTCGGGATGATGTACTCGGGGCTGCGCTTGTCGTCGGTCACCAGGTCGGCAATCGCGTACGCGGCGGCGAGCTTCATCTCGTAGTTGATGTCGCGCGCACGGACAGACAGGGCGCCCTTGAAGATGCCCGGGAAGCACAGCAGGTTGTTGATCTGGTTGGGCTTGTCGGAGCGGCCCGTGCCCATGACGGCGACGCCCGCGGCCTTCGCGTCGTCGTAGCCGATCTCTGGAACGGGGTTGGCCATGGCGAACACGATCGGGTCGCTCGCCATCGTCTTGATCATCTCGGTGCTCAGCGCGCCGGCGGTGGACACGCCGATGAACACGTCGGCACCTGGCAAGACGTCGGCGAGCTCGCCTTTGAGCTGCTCGGGGTTGGTGATTTCTGCCAGCTCGATCTTGTGGTCCTTGTTCCACTCGCGGTTCTTGTAGATCGCGCCGTGACGGTCGCATGCGATGATGTTTTTCACGCCCGCGTGCAGCAGCATCTTGATGATGGCGGTTCCCGCTGCGCCGGGGCCGTTGAGCACGACCTTGACGTCGCCGATTTCCTTGCCGACTACCTTGAGCGCGTTCAAGAACGCGGCGGTCACGACGATGGCCGTGCCGTGCTGGTCGTCGTGGAAGACGGGGATGTCGAGCTCCTTTTCGAGCGTCTGCTCGATCTTGAAGCAGTCGGGCGACTTGATGTCCTCGAGGTTGATGCCGCCGAAGGTCGGGGCGATGAAGCGCACCGCTTGGATGACCTCTTCGGGGGTTTTCGCGTCGATGCAGACGGGGAAGGCGTCGACCCCGCCAAAGCGCTTGAACAGCACGGACTTGCCCTCCATGACGGGCAGTGACGCGGTGGCGCCGATGTTGCCCAGGCCCAAGACGGCGGTCCCGTTCGAGACGACCGCGATGGTGTTTGCCTTGCAGGTGTAGCGGTAGGCGTCGTCGGGGTTCTCGGCGATCTTCCGGCAGGGCTCTGCCACGCCGGGGGTGTACGCGACGGAAAGGTCGTCCTGCGTCTCGATGGGCAGCTTGCTGACTACTTCGACCTTGCCGTGATGGGCCTCATGACGCTTGAGCGCCTCTTCGTAAAAATCCATGCTTTCCCTTTCAGCTGAATGTGAAAATCACACGTGAGCAGGATAGCACTGCACGCCCCGCTCACCGCGCCGTTTGGCCCCTATGCGCAGGCGCTTTTCGTGGTGAACAAGATACCGAGCGTGTTGGGACCGCAGTGGCTCGAGATGGTGCAGCTCGCCTGCGTCACGTGGATGCGCTCGAAGTGCGCCTGCTCTTCGATCGCGGCGCGCACGAGCTCCACGAGCTGCCCCTCTATGCCGGAGTGCGTGATGAAGATGTCGTCGAGCTCGAGGTCGTGGTAGCGTCCGAGCGTGTCTGCGACGTAGCGGGGCAGCACGCGGACGGGCTTGCCGCGGTAGAGCTTGCCCAGGCTCATCGAGCCGTCCGTGTTGTCGACGACGATCGACGGGTGGAACTTGACCATCTTGCCCACGTAGGCGAGTAGCTGCGGGCAGCGCCCGCCCGCGGCGAGAAAGTCCATGGTGTCCAGCACGAACGACGAGTGCACGTGTCCGCGCAGCTCCTCGACATGCCGAGCTACCTCCTCGGCGCCCATTCCCTGCTCGATCATGCGCCCGGCTCGGATGACGAGCTGCCCGATGCCGGTCGAGAGGTTACGGCTGTCTATCGCATAGACGTGCCCGAGCTGACGGGCGGCCTCGACGGCATGCACGTGCGCACTCGACAGTGCCGCGCCCAGGTTGAGGTGCACGATGTCGTAGCCCTGCTCGACGAAGGGCGCGAAGTAATCCAGGTATTCCTGCACGTTGATGGCCGAGGTCTTGGGCAGGCTGCCGTCCTCGCGGTAACCTGCGAAGATGTCTTCGGGGCGGATGTCCACGTTGTCCAGATGGTCGACGCCGCGGAAGATGACATGGAAGGGATAGTAATGGACGTGGTAGCGCTCCTTGAGCTCGGGACTCAGGTCGCAGGTGCTGTCGGCGCTCAGCAGGACTTTTCTCATTGGTGCTCCGCAAAACAACAAAAGCCGGCGTAGATGCCGGCCTTTCACAGGTATGGTGGTGGGCGATGCAGGGTTCGAACCTGCGGCCTTGACCTTGTAAGGGTCCTGCGCTCCCGCTGCGCCAATCGCCCGCACGTACGAAGGGATTCTATCGTAAATCCACGAAATATGCCGTGCTTTGTCGTAATATTCGTCAGGAATACTGAATATTGACGGAAATGAGCACTTCATCCATGTCCGAAGACCGCCTCGAGCTCCTGCTCGAGCTTGCAAAAGACGATGACCCACAGGCCCGCGCGATGGCTGTGATGGGTCTCGCCAAGATTTCCGACCCACGCGGGTTCGCCCCTACGCTCGTGACGCTATTCGACCCGGTCGACGAGGTCCGCATGGCGGCGGCGACCGCGCTGGGCGTCTTTGGCGACGACCGCGCGTTCGAGGCGCTCGTCCAGGGCATCTCCGACCCAAGTGCGCGCGTGCAGGAAAACTGCATCTGGGCGCTCGGGCAGATCCCCACGCCGCGCAGCTTCGACAAGCTCATCGAGCTCGTCTCCAACGGCGGTTTGCCTGCGGGCGCGCCGGAGGATGCGGAGGCGACGTATTCGGTTGCCAACCGCGCGACTGCGGCGACCGCGCTCGGCGAGCGCGCCTCGATCGCGGGCTCTGACCTCGCGACGTCCGACGAGTGCATCGAGCGGGCGCGCATCGCGCGGCTCAACGCAAGCGACGAATACGGTGGCGGCGACGACGAGCTCGCAGCGCTCGTCTCCGCGTCCGTGTGGACGCTCGGGCACCTGCCCGCAGACAAGCAGACGACTGGTGTCGTGCTCGACCTGCTCGAAGACGAGCACGAGTGGGTGGTGCGCTACTCGATCGAGGCACTTGCGCATTTTGGAGACCTCGCGGCCATCGAGCCGCTCGAAGAGCTTGCGGAAAGCGAAGACGAGGCGATTCGCGAGCTGGCAAGCCAGGCGCTGGAAATGCTTCACTAGGAGAGTCACGTGGCAAAACACTACACGCCAAAGCATTCGGCGAAAGGCTCCGCGCCAAAGCGCGAGCACGAGGAGAACCTGCAGCCGCTCGACACGGGCATGATCGAGGCGCACATTCGGGCGGATGCCGGCGCAGCGCAGTATTCCGAGGCGGCGGCGCGCTACGACGGGCCCGTGCGTCACGGCGAGCCGGCAGATGCGTTCGACCCCTTCGCCCCGCGAGACGAGCAGCCTGCCCAGGGCGCCGCTGCTGCCCAATCGGGGCACGCGGACGAGGCAGACCTTGCCCGCTACCGGCGCGACAGCGCCACATACAAGAAGCGCTCGCACCGGGGGAGGAAGATCGCCATCGCGGTGATTGCCGCGGTCGTGCTGGTTTTTGGCGGGCTGGGCGGCGCTGCGTTCGCGTTCTGGAACAACACGCAAAACGCCATCAGCATCAAAGACACGGGCATCAAGGAAGAGCTCCAGCAGGAGGTCTCGGTCTCCGAGCCGTTCTGGACGCTCATCTTGGGCTCCGACGAGCGCGAGGGGCCAAGCGACGTTTCCGGGCA
>CACZQA010000173.1 GCA_902783175.1 uncultured Coriobacteriaceae bacterium | reverse complement strand
CTTGGCGCCTTCGATCTCGTAGATGGAGTGCGGGATGCCGGGCTCGGTGATGAAGCGCTCGTAGGCGGCATCGAACATGATGATCGCATCGTGCTCGTTGGCGTAGTCGACCCACATCTTGAGCTGTTCGGCGTTGAGCACGGTGCCCGTCGGGTTGTTGGGCGAGCACAGGTAGATGACGTCGACGGGCTCGTCGGGCAGCGCCGGGCAGAAGCCGTTTTCGGCGGTGGTGGGCATGTAGGTGATGTTCGTCCACTTCTCGGCGGCCTCGTCGTAGTCGCCCGCGCGGCCGGCCATGGCGTTCGTGTCGACGTAGACGGGGTAGACCGGGTCGCAGACGGCCACCTTGTTGTCGATGGAGAGGATGTCGCCGATGTTGCCGCAGTCGCTCTTGGCACCGTCGGAGACGAAAATCTCGTCGACGTCGATATCGATGCCGCGTGCCGCGTAGTCGCCTTTCGCGATGGCCTCGCGCAGGAAGTCATAGCCCTGCTCGGGACCGTAGCCGTGGAAGCCCTCGACGGTGGACATGTCGTCGACGGCTGCGTGCATCGCCTCGATGACGGCCGGGGCGAGCGGGCGCGTCACGTCGCCGATGCCCATGCGGATGAGCTTTGCCTCGGGGTGCTGCTCGCTGTAGGCGGCGGTCCTGTGGGCGATGTCGGAGAACAGGTAGCTGCCGGGGAGCTTTTCGTAGTTGGCGTTGACCTTTGCCATTGATGATCCTTTCGAAACTGGGGCACGGGCGCGCCGCATTGGGCGCGCGCACGCGGCTTGTCCTTTGTTTTCGGATGCTTTTTGCATCGTACGTTGCAATTGTGTCCGTAACGTTTCAATGTGTCGACACTTTTAACACATCCGTTACGTAGCATCTTACCCTCGAGCATATGATGAACGTCACGAGCGAATTTTTGAGAATAGGGGTGTAGCAATGCGCTATGAGTTTGCCAAGCTGAACGGAGCGGGAAACGACTTCGTCATGATTGAGGACCTGGCCGACAAGATCTCGTTCACGCCGGAGCAGGTCGCGCAGATCTGCGACCGCCACTTTGGCGTTGGCGCCGATGGCGTCATCGTGGTCAAGCCCTCCCCGCGCGAGGAGTGCACGGGCTACATGGACTATTACAACTCCGACGGCACGAAGGCCCAGATGTGCGGCAACGGCGTGCGCTGCTTCGCGAAGTTCCTCGTCGACCGCGGTATCGTCGACCCTGCGGCGGGTTCCTTCGTGGCAGACACGCTCTCGGGCCCCAAGCCGATCAGCTTCACGCTGGATGCCGAGGGCAAGCTCGCCACGGCGACGGTCGACATGGGCGAGCCGGAGCTGCGCGCCCTCAAGATTCCGACCTACCTGAAGGAGACCGAGACGGCGTTTGGGCCGGCCGTTGTCGAGCAGCCGGTCAACACGGGCGAGTCGATCCTCGAGTTCACCTGCGTGTCCATGGGCAACCCCCATGCGGTCACGTTCGTGAACGACCCCTCCGAGTGCATGGTGCACACGATGGGGCCCGCCATCGAGGTCTCGCAGTATTTCCCCGAGAAAACCAACGTCGAGTTCGCGCATGTGGACGGCGACACCATCACCATGCGCGTGTGGGAGCGCGGCTGCGGCGAGACGCTCGCTTGCGGCACGGGGTGCTGCGCGACCGCCGTGGCGGCGCACATCACCGGTCGCGCGCCCCGCAAGGTGCACCTCAAGGTCTTGGGCGGCGTGCTCGACATCGACTGGCGCGACAACAACCACGTCTTCATGACCGGACCCGCGGCCCAGAGCTTCACCGGCAGCTTCGAGATCTAGGGCAGGCTGCTTTTTTCGAGAC
This sequence comes from uncultured Coriobacteriaceae bacterium, assembly GCA_902783175.1. GTDB lineage: Bacteria > Actinomycetota > Coriobacteriia > Coriobacteriales > QAMH01 > CACZQA01. The sequence goes on along the minus strand of CACZQA010000173.1, from coordinate 4,565 downwards.
GCCGGTTGCGCGCGTCGGGACTTGTTCCCGGCGCGCGTTTTTTTGCATAGACGCAACGGCATGCCGCAACGATATGCCGGAGAAGGGGCGGGGCGGACATTTAACGAAAGCGAAACATAGTCGAAATTTACCCGACATGTTCGCTCCGTACTGTTACAAGCGCGGACCGTAACACCACATTCTCCTTAGTTCGGTCGGTCCGCCTGTTTGGCCGGAGCCCCCGATATGCCTCCCAATCAGCATATTGGGGGCTCGGCGTACATAGATTGGGGACCTCTTATGCAAAGCAATTCTGTCGATGCAAGCCACCAGAGCCGCGGCCTGTATCGTCCGCAGTTTGAGCACGACGCCTGCGGCATCGGCGCACTCGCGCACCTCGGCGGCGAGAAGTCGCACCAGATGATCGACGACGCCCTGTCGGTCCTGGTCAATCTCGAGCACCGCGGCGGCGTGGGACTGGAAAAGAACACGGGCGACGGCGCGGGCATCCTGTTCCAGATCCCGCACCGCTTCTTCCGCAAGGAAGCCCAGAAGTACGGCCATCTGTTGCCCGGCGTGGGCGACTACGGCGTGGCGATGCTCTTCCTGCCGCAAGACGAGCAGGGCATCAACGCGGGCATGCGCATCTTCGAGGAGGGCTGCGCGCAGCTCGGCCTGCCGCTGCTGTTCTGGCGCGACGTGCCCGTCGACCCGCGCGACCTGGGCGCCACGGCGCGCGCCTGCATGCCGACGATGAAGCAGGCGTTTCTCGCCCGCCCCGAGAGCTGCCCGCAGGGCATCGAGTTCGAGCGGCTCCTCTACGTGTGCCGCCGCACCATCGAGAAGCGCGCGCACGCATCGGTCGAGCTGGCGGACAAGATCTTCTACGTGTGCTCGATGAGCGCGCGCACCATCGTCTACAAGGGCATGCTCGTCGCCACGCAGATGCGCGGGTTCTTCCCCGACCTCGACGACGCATCCACCGAGACGGCCATCGCACTCGTTCATTCGCGCTACTCCACCAACACGACGCCGTCGTGGGAGCGCGCGCATCCCAACCGCTACATCGTCCACAACGGAGAGATCAACACCCTGCGCGGCAACGTGAACTGGATCCACGCGCGCGAGCCCGAGCTGTTCAGCCCCGTCATGGGCGACGACCTGCAGCGCGTCTTGCCAGTGATCGACAACGAGGGCTCCGACAGCGCCATGCTCGACAACGTGCTCGAGTTCCTCACCATGAACGGGCGCAGCCTGCCGCGCGCGGTGACGATGATGCTGCCCGAGCCGTGGGACAAGAACGAGGCGCTGCCCGAGAAGCGCCGCGCGTGGGACGCGTACCAATCTATGCTCATGGAGGCGTGGGATGGCCCGGCCGCCATCGCGTTTTCCGACGGGCACGTGATGGGCGCCGCGCTCGACCGCAACGGCCTGCGCCCGGCGCGCTACTACGTGACCAACGACGACCGTCTCATCCTGTCGAGCGAGATCGGCGCGCTCGACGTCGACCCGGCCATGGTGCTCGTATCGGGCAGCCTCGGCCCCGGGCAGATGCTGCTCGTGGACCCCGACAAGGACCGCGTCTTGTTCGACGACGAGATCAAGGACGCCTTCGCCAACGAGAAGCCGTACCGCACGTGGGTCGAATCCGGCATGCTGACCTTGGACGACCTGGCGGAGGGCACGCCGTGCGCAAAGGACGAGCCGCGCGACGGCGCCGTCGGGCTGCCGCTGCGCCAGGCACTGCACGGCTTCTTCTTCGACGACGTCGAGGAGGCCATCATACCCATGGCCAACAAGGGCTCCGCGCCGCTCGCGTCCATGGGCGCCGACGTGCCGCTCGCGTGCCTCTCCGAGCATCCGCGCAGCTTCTTCGACTACTTCAACCAACTGTTCGCGCAGGTCACGAACCCGCCCATCGATGCGCTGCGCGAGTCGTTCATCACCTCGACGCTGCTGTACGTGGGCAACCACGGCAACCTGCTCGAAGATGCGCGTTCCAACTGCCGCGTCGTGCGTCTGGACGCGCCGCTGCTCACCGAGGAGGAGTACACATCGCTCGTGTACCTGGACCGACAGGGCTTCCACGCGACGCGCCTTGCCGCGGTCTACGACTACGGACGTGCCGACAACGCGCTCGAGCGCGCACTCGATGAACTGTGCGTGCGTGCGGAAGAGGCCGTGCGTGCGGGCAGCAACATCATCGCCATCTCCGACCGCGCGCGTGCCGGCGAAGTGCCGATTCCATCGCTTCTGGCCGTTGCGAGCGTTCACAACCATCTGCTCAAGGCTGGCATCCGCACGTCTGCCGACCTCATCGTCGAATGTGGCGATGCCATTACGCCGCATGACTTCGCGCTGCTCGTGGGGTATTCCGCCTGCGGCATCTACCCTTACCTGGCGCACGACACGATCCGCTCGCTCGCGGCAAAAGGCGAGCTCGGCGTGGACGCGGCGACCGGTATCGCCAACTACAACAAGGCCATCGTCTCCGGCATCGTCTCGGTCATGTCCAAGATGGGCATCTCCACGATGCAGGGCTACCACAGCGCCCAGATCTTCGAGGCGGTCGGCCTGAGCCAGGAGCTCATCGACAGGTACCTGTGCGGCACCGTGAGCAGGGTCGGCGGCCTGGGCATCTCCGACGTGCAGCGCGAGTGCAACGAGCGCTACGACGAGATGCTCGCGCAGCAGAAGTCCCCGGCTCCCGACCAGCTCAAGAGCTCGGGCATCACGGCCTGGAGGCCGCTCGGCGGCGAGCAGCACCTCATCAACCCGCGCGTCATCAACCTGCTCCAGCGCTCCGTGCGCGAGAACGACTTCGACCTGTTCATGGAGTACAGCGCGGCCGTGCACCCGCAGGGGCGCACCATCACGCTGCGCGACCTGCTCGAGTTCGACCAGGACAAGGCGAGCGCCATCCCGCTCGACCAGGTCGAGCCGGCAGCGCAGATCGTCAAGCGCTTCACCACGGGCGCGATGAGCTACGGCTCCATCTCGCAGGAGGCGCACGAGTGCCTGGCCATCGCGATGAACCGTCTGGGCGGCAAGTCCAACACGGGCGAGGGCGGCGAGGACCCTGCGCGCGAGATCCTGCTGGAAAACGGCGACAGCAAGCTTTCGGCCATCAAGCAGATCGCGTCTGGCCGCTTCGGCGTGACGAGCCGCTACCTCATGAGCGCACGGGAGATCCAGATCAAGATGGCGCAGGGCGCCAAGCCGGGCGAAGGCGGGCATCTGCCGGGCAAGAAGGTCTATCCGTGGATCGCGCGCACGCGCCGTTCCACCCCGGGCGTGGGGCTCATCTCGCCGCCGCCGCATCATGACATCTACTCGATCGAGGATTTGGCCGAGCTCATCTTCGACATGAAGAACGCCAACCCCAAGGCGCGCATCTCGGTCAAGCTCGTGAGCGAGGCGGGCGTCGGCACGATTGCCACGGGCGTGGCGAAAGGCGGCGCGCACAAGATCTTGATCTCCGGCGCCAACGGCGGCACGGGTGCGGCCCCGCGCGATTCCATCTACCATGCGGGCCTGCCGCTCGAGCTCGGGTTGGCCGAAGCGCAGCAGACGCTGCTCAAGAACGGCCTGCGCAGCCGCGTGGTGCTCGAGGCGGACGGCAAGCTCATGGACGGGCGCGACGTTGCCGTGGCGGCGCTGCTCGGAGCCGAGGAATTCGGCTTCGCGACCATGCCTCTCATAGCCATGGGCTGCCTAATGCAGCGCGACTGCCAGCAGGACACCTGCCCCGTGGGCGTCGCGACGCAGAACTGCCATCTGCGCCACCATTTCTCGGGCAAGCCGGAGTATGTCGTCAACTACATGACCTTCGTGGCCGAGCAGCTGCGCCGCATCATGGCCCAGCTCGGGTTCCGCACCGTGGAAGAGATGGTGGGCCATCCCGAGTACCTGCGCCAAAGCGCCCCTGTCAAGAGCTGGAAAGCGCAGCTCATCGACCTGTCCGATATGCTCGTCGAGGGCAAGGCCGAATACGGCCTCGGGATTCCGGAGGCAAGCTGCAGGCATTCGCTCGCGGTCGCGGCACCGGAAGACACGCTGCCCAAGACGCTGGACGCGACGCTGTTCATCCCGTACACCCGCGAGGCGCGCCGCTCGCTCGTGCCGCAGCGCTTCCATGCCGACATCAGCAATGTCAACCGCTGCGTGGGCACCATGCTCGGCAGCGCCGTGACCGCCGAGCATCCCGAGGGCATCCCCGAGGGCACGCTCGCCATCGATTGCTCGGGCTCGGGCGGCATGAGCTTTGGGGCGTTTCTGCCGCAGGGCATCACGCTCTCCATTGCCGGCGAGGCCAACGACTACTTTGGCAAGGGCCTTTCGGGCGGCATCCTCTCGGTCGCGCCTCCCCCGCAGGCGACGTATCGCCCCGAGGAAAACGTCGTCGTGGGCAACGTCGCGTTCTACGGCGCCACGGGCGGCAGGGGCTTCATCAACGGCCTGGCCGGCCAGCGCTTTGCCGTGCGCAACTCGGGCGCCACGCTGGTGGTCGAGGGTGTCGGCAACAACGGCTGCGAGTACATGACGGGCGGCACGGTGCTCGTCTTGGGCGAGGTCGGCCTCAACTT
>CACZQA010000172.1 GCA_902783175.1 uncultured Coriobacteriaceae bacterium | reverse complement strand
CCCAGGTCCATCAGGCAGATGGGCTTTTTCTCGCGCTCGAGCTCGCGGCGCATGCCGAGGTACTTCTCGAAGGCGAGCTCGACAAGCTCGTCGTCGATCTTCACGTCGTCGAGCACGGTGCCGAAGGTGGTGTGGCGGCAGTGGTCCGACCAGTAGGTGTCGACCATCTTGACTTCGGTGATGGTGGGCTGACGCTTCTCCTCGTCGCGGAAGTACGCCTGGAACACCTTGATGTCGTCGAGGTCCATGGCAAGGCCTCGCTTGGCGATGAATGCCTGCAGCCCCGCGTCGTCGAGCTCGGTGAAGCCGTCGATGACCTCGACGGGCTGCGGCTCGGGGTAGACCATCTTCACCGTGTCGCGCGTTGAAAGCGATGCCTCGCGTGCCTCGATGGGGTTGATGATGTAGTGCTTTACTTCCTCGACCTGCGCATCGGTGAGGTCGCCTTCGAGGTAGTAGACCTTTGCGCTCAGGACATCGGGGCGCTCGCCCTGGCTGATGAGCTGGATGCACTCGCTCGCCGAGTCGGCACGCTGGTCGAACTGCCCGGGCAGGTACTCGACTGCGAAGACGGCGGCGCCGTTGGCTTCGGGCAGCTCGGTGTAGGTGGTGTCGGATTGCGGCTCGGAAAAGACGGTGGGGACGCAGCGCTCGAACAGCTCGGTGCTGATGCCCTCGACGTCGTAGCGGTTGATGAGCCGGACGTTTTTCAGGGCCTCTAGCTGGAGAATCGACCGCAGCTCTGCGGTGAGTTGCTGTGCCTCTACGTCAAATCCGGGTTTCTTCTCAACATAAATGCGAGAGACCATAGGGGGTTGCCGCCTTTCAAAGCAGTTGTGTACACGCGTTTTCTCATTATAGAGATACGCATGCTCCGTTGTGCCCCCGCATGCGCGAAAAGCGCCGCAGTGCCACAACTCCCACAACGCATGCGCCCTGTATGCATGAGATGTGTGGCACTGCCACCGTTCCCGCGCATGCTGGGGCGTGCGAGCGGCGCGACGGGCGGCATATAATGGGCGCATCACCGGCAGAGTGGGGAGAGGACACGCTATGGCAACAGTACGGGGGACCGAGGGCAAGTACGGCAAGCACTTCATCCAGGAGCTGCACGACCCGCACGCGGGCACGCCGGAGTTCCAGGAGATGTACAAGCGCTTCTCGCGGCGCATCCTGTGGATGGACAGCAACGTGGTTCCCGGCGCGTTCCAGATGAACACCGCGTGGTACCACCATGTTCCCGACCGCGACCCCGTCTTCGAGGAGCACGTCCACGAAGACGACGAGATCATCGGCTTTTTCGGAACGAACCCGGACGACCCCTACGCGCTCGACGCCGAGCTCACGTTCAGCATCGACGGCGAGGACCACCTGATCGACAAGACGACGCTCGTCTTCGTCCCCGGCGGGCTGCCCCATGGGCGCATCAGCATAAAGCGCATCGGAACGCCGATCTTCCACTTCTCCGTCGTGACCGGCAAGAACTACGACAACGGCGCCTACGATACGGGCGACGGAAAGTAGCGCCATTCGAAATCTTTGACGCGGCCAGCGCAAAGCGCTGCGGGCGTTGCACTCGGCTACAATGTGCACACGCAAAAAGCGAATGGAGTGAGCATGCCCAAGATTGTCATCACCGATTACGATATGGACGATACGCAGGTCGAAGCGCAGATGGCGGCGGACGCCGGCGTCGAGCTTGCCGTGTTCGAGGACCGCTCGCCCGAGGGGATCATCAAAAACGCCGCCGACGCCGACGGCATCGTCTTCTCGTACGGCAACATGACCCGTGCGGTCATCGAGACGCTCGCTCCCAAGCTCAAGGTCATCTCGCGCACGGGCGTCGGGTTTGACACCATCGACGTTCCTGCCGCGACGGAGCACGGCGTGGCCATCTGCACGCCGCCTGGCTACGGCAACGAGGTCGTCTCCGACCACGCTATCACGCTCGCGCTCGCCGTGCTGCGCCGCATCAACGAGCTCGACCGCGACATCAAGGCGGGCGTCTGGGATTATGCTGCGACCCGCCCGCTCGGGCAGGTGTACGGGCGCACGTTCGGCGTGGTGGGCATGGGCGCCATCGGCCGCGCGGTCGCGCGCAAGGCGGCGGGCCTCGGCTTTCGGGTCATCTGCTGCTCGCGCTCGCTCGTCCCGCACCGCCGCACGCCCGAAGGCTACGAGACCTGCACCTACGAGGAGCTGCTCGAGCGTGCCGACGTGGTCAGCTTCCACTGCGCGCTCACGCCGCAGACGCACCATCTCCTCGATGCCGCGCACCTCGCGCTCATGAAGCCCGGCGCTGTCGTCGTCAACACGTCGCGTGGCGCGGTCGTCGACACCATCGCCCTCGCGGACGCCCTCGAGCAGGGCAAGCTGTGGGGCGCGGGCATCGACGTCTTCGAGACGGAGCCCGTCGAACACGACCACCCGCTGCTCGCCGCCCCGCACACCGTGCTCTCCGCACATGCGGCGTACTTCTCCGAGGAGTCGGGGATGGAGCTGCGCACGCGCACCATGCAGGCGGCGATTGACGTGGTCTGCGGGCGCCGTCCCGCCGACTGCATCAACCCCGAAGTGTTCGACGCGGACGAACGCTAGGGCGTGAAGAGCCGCATGGTCGAAAACAGGCTGAAGACGGCGCTCGAGCGGGGAAAGTTCGCCGTCACGTGCGAGATGGTCCCGGGGCGGGGAGCCTTCGAGGCCCCGCTGGAGAAATCCCTGCAGGTGGCGCGCGACATCTACGCGACGGGGCGCGTCGATGCGATATCCATCACGGACAATCCGGGTGGCAAGCCGGCCATACTCGCCGATGCCATCGCCCGCGAGCTGGACGAGGACGGCGTGTGCACCCTCACGCACTTCACCTGCAAGGACCGTTCGCGCAACCAGATAGCCGCGCAGCTCTATGCGCTGGAGCGTGCGGGGCTCCACAACGTGCTGTTCATGACGGGCGATTACCAGACGAGCGGCTGGCAGGGGCAGCCACGCCCCGACTTCGACCTGGACTCGGTCCAGATCCAGCAGCTCGCGCACCAGATGAACGAGGGGCTTTCCGTCAAGACGCCACGCGGCGCGAAGGTGGAGCAGCCGACGCACTTTTTCTGCGGCTGCGTGGTGAACCCGTTCAAGTACCGCGAAGGCGAGCTCATCCCGCAGTACCTCAAGCTCGAAAAGAAGCTCATCGCCGGCGCGCGCTTTGTCATCGCGCAGGTGGGCTACGATGCCCGCAAGCTGCAGGAGCTCCTGTTCTACCTGGAAGACCGCCATTACGACGTGCCCGTCATCGCCAACGTCTTCGTGCTCACGCGCGGGGCGGCAAAGCTCATGAGAAGCGGCGCGATAGCGGGAGTCGAGATTTCCGACGAGCTCGCTGCCGAGGTCGAGCGAGACGCCGCGGAGCAAGACGGCGGGCGGGCGCGTCGCGTCGAGCGCGCGGCACGGCAGGTCGCCATCGCGCGCGGGCTCGGATGCGCGGGCGTGCACATCGGAGGCCAGTGCCTCGACGCCGCCATGCTCGAAGAGGTCCTCGACCGTGCCGAGCAGATCGGCGACTCTTGGAGGGTCCTCGTTCCCGAATCGAGCTACGGCCGCGTGGGCGGGTGCTATCTCTATGCCCCCGAGCTTGCCGCAGACGGCACGCCGACGGGCCTCAACGAACGAAAGCTCGACATCGTCCGCGAGGATATCGGCGGGCGCAGGCTCTTCAAGTCGTACCGCCTCTCGCGCTTCTTCCAT
>CACZQA010000171.1 GCA_902783175.1 uncultured Coriobacteriaceae bacterium | reverse complement strand
GTCTCCATCAGCTCGGCAGCGCCGACAGGCGCATAGCACAGGCGTGCTGCGGTGGCGACGGCGCGTTCGGGGTCTGGCGTGTGGTAAAGAAGCTCTACGTTCATTGAATACCTCGACTTTCCTCTCGTCGTGCGCTCGGGGGGAGCGGATTCGGTTCCCCATCATAATGAAAAAGGCACCGTCCCTTTTGCAGGACGGTGCCCTAACTACCGAATCGCCATCAAAGCGTCACTCAGCGGTCTACTCCTCGGGAGCAGCCTCTTCTGCAGCAGCCTCGGCCTCGGGTGCCTCCTCGGCAGGCTCCTCTGCCTCAGCCTCGGCAGCCTTCTTGGCAGCCTCTTCGGCATACTTGGCAGCGCGCTCTTCCTTGGCGGCCTTCTTTGCGGCACGCTCCTCGGCGGCTTTCTTCTGAGCCTCCTCGGCAGCAGCCTGACGCTCGGCCTTCTTCTTGGCCTCGGCCTCGGCAACGCGGGCAGCAGCGGAACCGAACTTGTCAGAGAAGCGCTGGACACGACCACCAGCGTCGACGAGCTTCTGCTGGCCCGTGTAGAACGGATGGCACTCGTTGCAGAGGTCTACAACCAGCTCGGACTTGGTGGAGCGGGTCTTGAAGGTATTGCCGCAAGAGCAGCGAACCGTGCACTCAACGTATTCGGGATGGATTCCAGGCTTCATGGATAACTCCTTCTACACGCCTTAGTTTCCGACCAAGGCATAAAAAACAGACTGATAAAGGATACCAGTCTTTTCTGCAGAGCGCACTGACAATTTTTCGTTTTCCTCCTTGCGCCGCCGAGGACGTTCGGGATGCCCGGCACCCGCCTATCGCCCCGTGGACGTCAAGATACCGTTGCTTGCATGCTCCGCAGACGATGAGTACATTGAATTTAGTGGTTGCTAAATCTGTTTTGGAGGAAGTCAACATGAAACTGGCAATTCCAAGTGAGTCCGACAGCTGCCTCAGCAGCACGAGAAGCGGGCATTTCGGTCACACTCCCTACTTCACGATCGTCGAATACGACAAGGACATGAACATCGTGGGCGCCGAGGCGGTCAAGAACGTCGACCACGACGTCGCAGGCTGCGGCGGGGTCATCGAGTACGTCCAGACGCTCGGCGTCGACGGCATCCTCACCGTCGGGATGGGCATGCCGCCGCTGATGCGCTTCACCGAATCCGGCGTCACCGTCTACTCCGAGACGAGCACGCCGGGCGTGGGAGACGTCGCGCAGCTGTTCGCTCAGGGCAAAGTCGACGTCATGTCGCCCGATGCCGCCTGCAGGCACTGATTGCCCCCCGCCGCCGCAAAGCGCGCGCTGTGGCCCTGAGCGCGACAGGCACGCAAGAGAGCCCTGTATCTCCAGTAGAGAGCAGGGCTCTTTTTTCGCTCGCGATGCCGCGCCTGGCGTACAATCGAGAACCCGAACGAGGCATTCACGAGATTTTCAGGACGACGATGGCACCACAGCAACGAAACACGAAGCAGCTCCACTCCACCGAAAGCAGCCAGCGCAGCTCCCGTGCGGCGGCAGCCTACGACCAGGCGCGTTACCAGGCGCACCGGTCGCGTAGGGAACTCGACGAGACGCGACGGGCGCAAGCCCCTCATGCGGCAAGTTCCACACGGCGTCCCCACGCCCGCAGCAGCGCCGCCGCAAGCGCTCCGAAAAAGCCGCGGCTGTTCCCGATCGCACTCGCGATCGTCATCGTGGCGCTCATCGTATGCGCCGTTGCAATCGTCAACTGCAGCGGGCAGGGCCAGCAAGCTGGAGACGCGGGCTCCGGCGATTCCCAGCAGGCCCAAGCCGAGAGCCCCTACCCCGTGCGCAGCGAAGCCGAGCGCAACGCGACGAGTTCGAGCGACAACTCGACCAAGCCAAGCGAACACGTCGTGTACCTCACGTTCGACGACGGCCCCTCGACCAACACGCACAAGATCCTCGACATCCTCGACAGCTACGGCGTCAAGGCAACGTGGTTCGTCATCGGCAACCGCGGGCACTTGGACTACATCAAGGACATCTGGGACGACGGCAACCAGGTGGCGCTGCATTCCGACACGCACGAGTACACGACCGACTACAAAAGCGCGAACGCCTACTTTTCCGGGCTCGACAAGCTCTCGGGCGAAGTCGAGAAGATCCTCGG
>CACZQA010000170.1 GCA_902783175.1 uncultured Coriobacteriaceae bacterium | reverse complement strand
CCGACAAGGTGATGGGGTGGCGCGAGGGCGCCGATGGGGCGCACGAGATTTCGGTGCGGGTGACTGCAGCGCCGGAAAAGGGAAAAGCGACGAAGGCGGCTGGCAAGGTGCTGGCTGCCTTCTTTGGTGTTCCGAAGAATTCCGTGAGCTGTGAGCGCGGCGAGACGAGCCGCCACAAGATGTTCGAGATACCAATTTCCGACGAAGACCTGGATCGCCTGCTATAATCAGCAGCCGCGAAGTGGGTCGGACGACCGCGGCGCGTCTTGTACGCGATGAGGAAAGTCCGGGCTTCACAGGGCAGGATGCCGGCTAACGGCCGGGCGGGGCGACCCGACGGAAAGTGTCACAGAAAAGAAGACTCCCGCGCATGCGCGGGAAAAGCTGAAACGGTGCGGTAAGAGCGCACCAGCGTCATGGCAACATGGCGGCTTGACAAACCCCATCCGAAGCAAGGGCAAATAGGGGTGCTATGGACTGGCCCGGTCTGCATCCGGGTTGCTCGCTCGACGGCGCTGGCAACGGCGTCGCTAGATAAATGGTCGTCTTCAAGGACAGAACCCGGCTTACAGGCTCACTTCGCGTCTCTCGCTATCCTCAACTCACGCCCCGCATGCGCCCACCCCGTGTACGCGGGATGCGTGGCACTGCCACCCTTTTCATGCACAACGCGCGGGATGTGTGGCACTGCCACTGTTCCCATGCAGAAATCGCAGAATATGTGGCACTGCCACAGTTCTCGTGCACGGGAGCCCGGTGTGTCTCACGTTGACGTTTATCAAAAAGTGTCGATTGACGGTCCGTCAACGGCTTCATAAGATACCCACATAAAGCGAGGCAATGCACGAATACCCCCGCATGGCAAACATCTGGCAGCGAGCTTTCACGCGCGCTGCGGGCGGGGGATTACCTGGATTGCGAGGCGGGCACGATGGAATGCGAATCCAAAGAGGCGAAGAGGCGGCGAGCCGAAATCGTCGCTGCGGCGCGCGAGCTCTTCGAGACGAAGGGCATCGGCCACACCACCGTCAAGGATATCTCCGAAGCGGTCAACGTGACGCGCAGTCTCTTCTACCACTACTTTCCAGACAAAGACGCTGTCGTCGAGGCGGTGCTGGACGATTACGTCGAGGACTTCCGCATCATGGTCCAGACCTGGGATGCCGAGCGCGCGCCGCATGACATCGAGGGCGCGCTGCGCGACTGCATCAAGATCCTGCGCATAGCCGTGTTCGACAACGACTCGTTTCGCACCGAGCTCGTCACCCATGAGAACGCGGGGCTGTACCTCAAGTTCCTGCACCGCAGTACCGACGTGTTGGCAACGCGCTTTTCGCAGACGACGGCGGTCGACTACGAGCGCGAGCACGGGCTTCCCATCGATCATGTGTACGAGACGTTCTATGTGCTGATCATCGGGCTCGTCGGCTATATGCGGGCGCATCCCGAAGCGGAAAACGAGCTGCTCGAGGATCTGGTCTCCCAGGCGCTCAGGCTCGATATGGCGTGACAGTCGCACTCTGCGGCTTTTAGTCCCGTCCAGACAGGGCGGGGCGCATAGCATACATCGGTTGTTGGAAAAGGGTGCACGCCACCCCTGGCGCGAGCACGCACTTTTCCGGAGAGGAGTGATCATGCTGTTTCAAGTGTACGGAGAGAATGCGCTCTACCAATGGCTCGGGTGGTTCCTCGTGTTCTTTGGCCTCATCGGCCTCAACGAGGTGGCGCGACGCACGAAGGTGGGCGGCCTGTTCATGTTCGTGGCACTGCCCATCGCCATGACCGTCTACTGCGTCGTCGTCACCGTCGCCGCGTCCATGGGACTCGGCTGGGCGGCAAACAACCCGACGGTGCTGTTCCAAAACGGCTGGTTCCACTACGCGAAGGTCTACGCGGCACTCGCCGGGTGCATCGGCTTCATGATCATCAAATACCACTGGGGCAAGCTCGGCAAGGCGCAATGGTTCAAGGCGTTCCCCTTCATCATTGTCGCCATCAACATCATGATCGCGGTCGTGAGCGATTTCGAGAGTGCGGCGCATTATTTCAGCGGCGATTACTTCATCTTGGACAACGGCTCTGCCGCATGGATCACGAGCGAGCACACGACGCAGCTGTGCGGCTGGAACAACGTCTTCAACGGCATCGCGGGCATCTTGAACATCTTCATCATGACGGGCTGGTGGGCAGTGTTTTCCAGCAAGGACGGCAAGGACATGATCTGGGCAGACATGACCTGGGTGTTCATCTTGACCTACGATCTGTGGAACTTCTGCTACACCTACAACTGCCTCCCGACGCACGCGTGGTACTGCGGCCTGGCGCTGCTGCTCGCCCCGACGGTCGCGAACTTCCTGTGGAACAAGGGCGCCTGGATTCAGAACCGCGCCTACACGCTCGCGATCTGGTGCATGTTCGCGCAGGTCTTCCCACAGTTCCAGACGAGCTACCCGCAGCTCGGGTTCGAGAGCGTCTTTGCCGTGCAGTCCACGCTCAACTACACGACGAACCTGACCGTCTCGCTCATTGCGCTCGTCGCCAACGTCGCCGGCCTGGCATACGTCATCTACCGTGCCAAGAAACTCGGCGTCAACCCGTACAAGCACGAGGTCTTCACGGGGACGCGCGATTGGGAGCAGGCACGCGCCCGCATCGCGGAAGGCGAGATCTCCGCATAGCCGCTTGGCAAGGTCACAGCAAGACGTCTCATCAATCGAAGAGGGGGCTCGGGCAAAGGTCCGGGCTCCTTCGCGTTACGCAGTTTAATTCGCTAGGTTGCCTCGGCGAAAGGCGGAACTTCCCAAAGATAGACGTTGTCACGAGTTGTCACGCGTGCGGGCATGTGGAGCAATAAAAAAGGTCAGACGATAAGCGCCTGACCTTGTCTTACTTGGTAGCCCGTACGAGATTCGAACTCGTGATCTCCGCCTTGAGAGGGCGGCGTCCTAAACCGCTAGACGAACGGGCCATATGTCAAGTGCATCACTTGGCTGGGGTGGAAGGAGTCGAACCCTCACTGACGGAACCAGAATCCGCTGTCCTACCATTAGACGACACCCCAGTGCTCTCTCAGGTATCGAACCCTTGTGTGACGCGAGTAGGTATATTACGGAAGACCCCCATTTGAGTCAAGCTTTTTCTCAGACTTTTTTAATCCAATGATTCCCGCCCCGCTCAAAAGGCTATTATGGGCACTATGCAGATACCAAACGACCCCATACAACAAGCACTCGGTCCTGCGACTGCGGCACTCGGCATCGAAAACGCCTGGATTGCCGTCGCATTCGTCCTTCTCGTGCTGCTCGTTCTGTTTGTCGTGCTGTATCTGCGCAAGTGCCGCACGCTGCGCCGGTCGCTCGAGCGCATCGACGACCTCGAGCAGCAGGTTCTCGGCCTGACTGCTATGACGCACCTGAGCGAGGGGTCGCTTTCCGCAGATGGGGATTCCGTCGTGTACCAAAGCGAGGGCGTACCCCAGCAGATTGCCTACGACGAGTTTCCCGATGACGTGGCCCCGGTCGTCAAACACCCCGAGGACATCGAGGACGTTACCACCGAAGAGGAAATCGAAGACGTGGTGGCGACCATTCACGACACCATCTACCAGCGGGTCAGCACGGCACATCTGATCGACGAGGAGCTCGAAGACCGGTTCGTCGCACCCTCGAGGGAAAACGTCGAGAGCATTCCCGATGCTGCGTTCGAGCCCAGGGACGAGGCGGCTGAGCCAGTGGGTTTCGATGAGCCCGTGAATGCACCCGCTCCAACGGGGGCGACAGCTGAGCTGAAGCCCCTGAGTGCCGACGAGATACGCGAATCGCGCGAGAGCGCACGCACTGCCGCCGTTCAAGAGGAAGATCGTGAGAAACGGCGTGGGCGCTTTTCACGTGCCCGTGAGTCGCGCCACGAGAAGCATCTCGTCAAGCAGGAGCGCAAGGCGCGTCGCCGTTTTGCCCGTGCTGCCGCCGAATCCGAGATGGCGGCACAGTTCGAGCGGGAAGACGACACGCTCCGGTAGCGAGCGTTTCTGCACCTCCCGTACCAATTGCATCGAGCGGCCCCGCTAGCTGGGGAAATCCTGGTTGGCTCGCATCTGGCTCTTGAACGGCTCTTGGTTTGCTCTGAGTTCGCTCTGGGCACTGCTCAGACCTTGCTCTACAAACGAGCGGTGGAGCGCTCGGATTCGCTGGCTAGCCTTATCACTGCGCACGATGTGGGTGAAAGGCTGGTGCACGCGTGGACTGGGAAAACGTATCCGTAAAGCTGAAGTCGCTGTCGAGGCGTGCGGGCCTTGCCCGTGTCCCGCTGCCAGTGCTGGCATGCATCGTCGTCGCCTGCATCGTGCTCGTCGTGCTTGCGTTGGTCCGGTTCGTTCCGACGGAGACGTCTGCGAGCCAGGATTTCGAAGCGCCCGCACAGGCAGAAGAGCAGGCGGCAAGCGAGCAGGACTCCGACGTGCGGCAGGTCGGCGTGGATGTGGAGGGGGCGGTTGCGTCTCCCGGCCTCTACCTCGTCTCTGCGGATGCGCGGGTCAACGACGCGGTTGCCGCGGCAGGTGGCATGACCTCAGATGCCGATAGGCAACGTGTCAATCTCGCTCAGAAAGTCGAGGATGGCATGCAGGTGTACGTTCCCTCGCGCGAAGAGGCCCCTGCGGCTACTGGCACCACCACAACGGGGGCGGGACAGGCGTCGTCTTCTGGCGCGTCGAAGGGCAAGGTGAACCTGAACACGGCGAGCGCGGAGGAGCTGCAGACGCTCTCGGGCATCGGCCCCTCGCTCTCGCAGCGCATCATCGACTACCGGCAGGCAAACGGACCCTTCAAATCCGTGGACGACCTCCGCAAGGTGTCCGGAATCGGTGACACGCGCTTCAAGAGCCTGAAGGACCTGGTATGCGTGTGAGCGGGCAAGAACCATGCGCGCCGAAGCGGCCGACCTTGGGACCGCTGGGCGTTTTGGCGCTTTCCGCCTGCGGTGGCGTGGCGGTAGCTGAAGAGCTGGCCTGGCGTGCCTACAACGAGGAGCGGGCAATTGACTGTTGCCTCGTCGTGGCGGTTTTG
>CACZQA010000169.1 GCA_902783175.1 uncultured Coriobacteriaceae bacterium | reverse complement strand
GACTGGCGCAGCGAGCGCCCGGTCGTGACGCCCGAAGCCTGCACGGGCTGCCAGCAGTGCTACCTGTACTGTCCCGACGGCGCCATCTCGCCGCTTGATGCGCACGAGAAGCGCTCCAAGATCCAGATCGACTACGACTTCTGCAAAGGATGCGGCATCTGCGTGCGCATGTGCCACTTCGATGCACTGCATATGGAGGCTGAGCCCCGTGACTAAGAAGTTCCTCTCGGGAGACGAGGCGCTGGCGGAAGGCGTGCGCCTCGCACGCCCCGACGTCATCAGCGCGTACCCCATCACCCCACAGACCGTCGTCGTGGAAAAGCTCTCCGAGATGGTTGCCGACGGGTCGCTCGACGCCGACTTCATCCACGTCGAGTCCGAGCACTCCGCGCTCTCGGCTGCGCTCGGCGTGTCCGCGACGGGCTGCCGCGCGTTCACGGCGACCTCGAGCCAGGGCCTGCTCTATATGGCCGAGCTGCTCACCTACACGTCGGGCGGCGGTTTTCCCGTCGTCATGATGAACGCCGATCGCGCGACGGCACTGCCGTGGAACATCTACGGCGACCAGCGCGACTCAATCGGACTGCTCGACCACGGCTGGATCCAGTCGTATGCGAAAGACGCGCAAGAGGCGCTCGACTTCGCGCTCATGGCGTTTCGCATCGCCGAGGACGAGCGCGTGCAGACGCCGTTCATGATCAACCTCGACGGATTTGCCCTCACGCATACTTATGAGACGGTCGACGTGCCCGATCAGGAGCTCGCAGACGCGTTCTTGCCGCCGTACCAGACCGCGAACAAGTTCGACTTCGCGCGCCCCGTGAGCATCGGGTTTACCGCCGGCCCTGCCACGAACGATATCTTCAAATTCAACGAGCACGTGCACATGATGAACGTGTTCGACGTGCTGCCCGAGGTCGAAGACGACTTTGCGCGCATTTTCGGGCGCCGCTACACCGGTCCGTTCGAGGCATACCGGGCAGACGACGCGGACTTCGTCGTCATCACGCTCGGCACCATCGCGGGGCTGTGCCACGACGTGGTCGACGAGCTGCGCGAAAGCGGCATCAAGGCGGGCTGCCTGCGCATCCGCTACCTGCGCCCGTTCCCCGACGAGCAGCTCGTGGCGGCGTTGCGCGGCAAGAAGGCCGCGGCCGTCCTCGAGAAGGACATCTCGTTTGGCTACGAGGGGACGGTGTTCAGCAACGTCAACTCGGCGCTCTACACCGCGTCACAGCGCGGCGCCCTTGCCGGCCAGCTGCCCAAGACCTTCAGCTACGTCGGAGGTCTGGGCGGGCGCGACATCACGGCAGACGATATCCACACGATGTTCGCGACGATGGTCGACGGCGGCGATGCCGCGAGCCACGCGTTTCTGGGAATGGGGATGTGACATGGCGCGAGCACTCAACCTGATCAATAGCGACGAGCCGTTCTTCGGCCACAAGGCATGCGCCGGGTGCGGCGGCTCGCTTGCCGTGCGCATCGCGCTCAAGGTGCTGGGGGACCGCGCCATCGCGATTCTGCCGGCAGGCTGCATGTCCGCCGTCGGCTTCAACTTTCCGCAGCTGGCATTTGGCTGCAACGCGATGATCTCGACGTTTGCCGGTACGGCGAGCCTCATGACGGGCGTCGCGGCGGGCATGAAGCGAAAAGGCGAGACGGACTTCACGGTAGTCGGCTTCGCGGGCGACGGCGGGACGGCCGACATCGGCATCCAGGCGCTGTCCGGCGCAATCGACCGCAACGACGACATCCTCTACATCTGCTACGACAACGAGGCGTACATGAACACGGGCATCCAGCAGAGCTCGCTGACCCCGTACGGCGCCTCCACGACGACGAGCCCGGTCGACAGAAACGGGCAGGCGACGCTCACGCAGAAAAAGGACATGTTCCGCATCGTTTCGGCGATGGGGGCGCCCTATGTGGCGACCGCGAGCGTGGGGTACCTGGACGATTACGCGACGAAGGTCGAGAAGGCGAGCCATATCCACGGAACGAAGTTCATCCACGTGCTCGCTCCATGCCCGACCGGGTGGGGAAGCCCGGTCGACGCGACGGTGGAGCTCGCGCGCGAGGCGGTCGACTGCGGTCTGTGGCGGCTGGCGGAATGCGAGGGCGGCGTGGTGACGGTCAACCGCGACCCGCGCAAGAAGACGGGCGAGTTCGCCCCGGTCGAGCACTACCTCAAGTCGCAGCGGCGCTTCAAGCACATGAGCAAAGAGGACATCCGCCTGGTCGAAGCGCATCGCGACGCCCAGTGGTCCTAGCAATACCAGCCCGATGACACGAGGGGCCGTGGGTATCGTGTCATTTTGCGATGCTGCGCCGTTGGCGTGCCATACAGTCTTCACGTTTTAAACGCGTGCGTTTGCTAGAATCT
>CACZQA010000168.1 GCA_902783175.1 uncultured Coriobacteriaceae bacterium | reverse complement strand
GAGCCCGCCCCTTCGTGATGAGAGCAAGTGATTGGCGGAGACGTGTGCGAATCGAACACACCCAAGACGTTCTGCGCGCCTCGCAACGGCTTTGAAGGCCGCGGGCCCCACCAGGGAGCCATCCGTCTCCGTACAAGAGAATCTACGGCTGCCTGAGCGTCCTGACATCGCCTTGACGCACGGTCAGCCCAACTTTGTCGAAGGCCTCGAGCAACGGAATCGCGTATCTGCGACTCGTGCCCATGACCTCCTTGAGCGCCTTCGCGCTCCCATCGCCACCCGCCTGCAAGTGCAGGCGCACGCGGTCCATCGCCTCTGCGAACACCTCGTCTGCATAGTAGATGTCGTCATCGACCTTGCGGACGCGACCCTGCTCCAGCAGCATGGTAAGAGCCTGCCCGGCAAGAGACGCATCGACACCGGCGTCGCGCAGCACGTACTCGAACGGCTGGGGGGACACCCCCTCGCCCTCGAGCTCTGCATACAGCGCATCGGCAGCGTTCTCGATGATGGTAACAGCACTCGCCTGGGCGCTGGGATGCCCAATCCTGCCAGCGCGCATGACGGCCACGCCACTGGCAATCGCCTCGTCGACAAGGGCGTTGAACTGCGCAGACCCCATGCGGGGAAAGCACAGCTGACGCAGCTCCTCGGCGGGTATGCCCGTCTCTGCGGGGTGCTTCGCGTGAAAGTCGATGAGGGTGTGGTCGATGGCCGTGATGGCCTTCTGGCGCAGCGGCCTGGAGGCGTAGAGCCCCGTCGTGCCCAGCAGGCACGCCCTGCCGGCTTGCGCAGATTCGATCAGGCAGGCGGCGACGGGCTTTGCCTCGACGCCGATCGCGCTCGCGAGCTCGGCGGGGGCTACAGGTGCGCGCTGCTCGTAAAGCAGCTCGTCTACGGCCCCTTGCAACTTGCCAGACGAAAGCGCGTCGAGCGCCGCTTTCTCGTGGGCATCGAGGTTCGTGCGGCGCCGGGGATGCGCGATGAGCACGGCACCGCCGCCCGCGACCTTGACCGGCGAGAACGTGCGCACGACAAAGCGGTCCCCCGAGCTCACGGGAAGCGGCTCCTCCAGGCGGATCTGCGCGTAGGCGCTCTGACCTGGCTCGAGCCTCTCGAGGCCGTCTGCCAAAAGCACGCGCCCGAGCACCTCGCGCGTGCCGTGCGCGACGTGCATGCGCACGCCCGTCTCCAGGGGCTTTCCGCTCTTGTCCGCGTCGAGGTAGGTCAGGCGCGCGTCGAAGCGGTCGGTGGGCCTGATGAGCCCCGGCTCGGCGAGGAAGTCCCCGGGCGCTACCTGCTCCTTGTCGATGCCGCTGATGTTGAGCGCCACGCGGTTGCCCGCGAGCGCCTCGTCGACGGCCACGCCGTGCTCCTGGATGGAGCGGACCTTGCAGGGCAGGCCGCCCGGCAGCAGCTCGAGCACGTCGTCGACGTGGATGGCGCCGCTCCACAGCGTGCCGGTGACGACCGTGCCCGCACCCTTGACCGTGAAGACGCGGTCGATGGGATAGCGAACGAAATTGCCCCCGCGGACGCGCTCGGTGCCCGCAGCCGCGCTCTCGATTGCTCGGAGCAGCTCGTCGAGCCCCGTCCTCTCGCGGGCAGACACGGGGATGACCGGACAGCCGGCATAGGGCGTCGTGGCGAGCCAGGCCTCGACCTCGCCTTTCATCATCTCGACCCACTCGTCGTCGACGAGGTCGGTCTTCGTGAGCGCGACCACGCAGCGCGCGATGCCGAGGGTCTGCAGCACGGCCATGTGCTCGATGGTCTGCGGCATGACGCCGTCGTCTGCCGCAATGACGAGCAGCGCGATGTCGATGCCGGTCGCACCCGAGATCATCTGGCGCACGAAGCGCTCGTGGCCAGGGACGTCGACGACGCCCATCTTCGTGCCACCCGGCAGCTCGAGCTGGGCAAAGCCGAGCTCGATGGTGATGCCGCGGTCCTTTTCCTCCTTGAGGCGGTCGGGATCGATGCCCGTCAGCGCCTTGATCAGCGTGGATTTACCGTGGTCGATGTGCCCGGCCGTACCGAGCACGTAGTCGAACGACTTCTTCTTGGCCATGTCACTCACCCAGCCCTTCGAAATAGGCGTTGAACGCCTGCGCGATCAGCTCGATCTCGAGCTCGTCGAGCACGGTGCGGCAATCGCAGTAGACCGCGTCGTTTTTCAGGCGCGTGATGATGGGCGTCGGGAACTCCTGCTCGAGGTAGCGCGTGCAACCGAGCGCGTCCCCGCGTACGAAGTCGACCTTCACGCAGTACGTGTCGATGTCGCACATCGGAAGCGCCCCGCCGCCCGCACGCGCGATCTCGGGAACGACCGAAAGGCGTGCGTCATCTGCGGAGATATACCCGGCAAGCGAGCGCTCCAGCTTCTCGGCGCGCTCCTTCGTGCGCTCGGCAGGCTCTTCCAGCATGCGCAAGGTCGGGATCTTCTCGATGGCGGCCTTAGGGTCGAGGTAGAGCCGAAGCGTCGCCTCGAGCGCGGCGAGCGTCATCTTGTCCAGGCGCAGCGCGCGGGCGAGCGGGTTTTTCTTCAGGCGGTCGATAAGTTCCTTCGAGCCCACGATGATGCCCGCCTGCGGGCCACCCAACAGCTTGTCCCCGGAAAACGAGACGAGGTCTGCCCCCGCCGCGAGCGATTCGGACACGGTCGGCTCGGCATAGCTGCCAAACGAGGAAAGGCGCGCGAACGCCCCCGAGCCCTGGTCTTCGTAGACGAGCACGCGTGAGCCTTCGGGGCGCGCCTCGTTTGCCCTTGCGGCAAGCTCGTGCAGCTTGTCCACGCCGACGTTTTCCGTGAAGCCGATGAGACGGTAGTTGGACGGGTGGACCTTCAGGTACATGGCCGTCTCCGGCGTCGTCGCGCGCTCGTAGTCGACGGGATGCGTCTTGTTGGTGGTCCCGACCTCGACCATCGTGGCATGCGACTGCTGCATGATGTCCGGGATGCGGAACGACCCGCCGATCTCGATGAGCTCGCCGCGGCTCACGATCGCCTCGTGGCCCGCTGCGAACTCCGAGAGCACCATCATGACGGCGGCGGCGTTGTTGTTGACGGCGATGGCAGCTTCTGCCCCGGTCAGGGCGCAGAGCAGCTTCTCGCAGTGGGCGTGGCGGCTGCCGCGCGCCATGTTGTCGATGTCGTACTCGAGCGTCGAGTAGCCCCTGATGACCTCGTTGACCGCCTGGATGGCCTCCTCGGCAAGCACCGAGCGCCCGAGGTTGGTGTGCACGATGACCCCGGACGCGTTGATTACCCGACGCAGGCTCGGCACGAGGTATGCCTCGAGGCTTCGCGCCGCCATACGCGCGACAGACGCCGCATCCACCTGCACGTCCCTGCCCGCGAGCACATCTGCCCGCGTCTGGCCGACCGCACGGCGCGCTGCATCGAGCACGAGCTCGTGCGGGAGCCTTTCCGCGTAGCGTGCCAGCTTGGCATCGTGCAGCACGTCGTCGACTTTGGGCAGCGCTCTCAGCAGCGCGTTCTTCTGATCTGTCTGCACCATTCGCTGGGCCTTTCTTGTCCACATCTGAATACTCGGTCAATCTACTGGGCAGGATAGTATGCCCTGGAGGCATCACACGCATGGCGGCAATCGCCTTTCGGGGGTGTTTGCCACGACGGACGGCCTTCGAGCGTCCCCATCGACTATGATTGGCATGCAAACGACGTAGGGATACATATGCGCATTCTCCATGTTTCCGCCCAAAAACCAGACAGCACCGGTAGTGGCGTCTACCTGTCCGAGACCGTCTCCGCCCTCGCGCGCGCCGGCGCCGAACAGCTCGTGATCGCGGGGGTCGCACCCGAGGACTCCCCGAGCTTTCCCGCAGGAGTCGGCTTTCGCCCGGTCGTGTTCGAGACCGAGCACCTGCCCTTCCCCGTCGTCGGCATGTCCGACGAGATGCCCTACACGGCGACGCGCTACCGGGACCTCACGCCCTCGATGGTCGCGCAGTTCGAGGCCGCCTTCGACGAGGCCTTTGACGAGGCGCTCACGCAGTTTGCGCCCGACCTCATCGTCTCGCATCACCTCTACCTGGCGACGGCGCACCTTGCGCATCGCGCGCTCCCCTGCCCGCTCGTGGCCATCTGCCACAGCACCGACCTGCGGCAGTTCAAGAAGATCCCGCTCGAGCGCGCCTACATCCGCGAGGGGATCCGTGCGCTTGACGGCATATTCTCGCTCCACGATGCCCAGGCGGCAGAGATCGTCGAGGCGTTTGGCGTGCCGCGCGGGCGCGTCCACGTGATAGGCACGGGCTACAACGCGGCAGTGTTCTCCCGCGACCCGGGAATCGAGCGCGATGGGCACCGCATCGCCTATGCGGGAAAGATCTGGGAGAAGAAGGGCGTGGCGTGCCTGCTGCGCTCGTTCGAACGCATGGAGCACCTGCCGAAAGGCCTCGTGCTCGAGCTGGCGGGAGGACACAGCGACAACGCAGAATACGAGCGCATCGTCGAGCTGGCGCGCAGCTGCCCCGTCGAGGCGAAGTTCCTGGGCAAGCTTCCCCAGCAGCAGCTCGCGCAACTCTACAACCGGTCGGGCGTGTTCGTGCTCCCCTCGTTTTTCGAGGGGCTGCCGCTCGTCGTCGTAGAGGCGCTGGCGTGCGGCTGCAAGGTGGTGGTGACGGACCTCCCCGGCATACGCCCGTGGATCGAGAAGAGCATCGCGGGCGCGCCCGTGTGGTACGTCGAGCCACCTGCCATGCGCAACGCAGACGAGCCCGTGCCGGACAGCCTGCCCGCGTTCGAGAAGCGCCTGGCCACCGCCCTCGAGCAGGCGCTTTGTGCCCCGTCAGGCCCGTGCGACGTGACGGGGCTGTCATGGGACGCGCTCGCCGAGCGCATGCTGCATCTGTGCCGAAGCGACGTGTCCTGACGGACGCGACTCGCTCGGGCATCTGGTATACCGACGTCAGAAGAAATGGAAGCCCTGGCCGAGAACAGCCGGTCAGGACAGACGAGAAAGGAACCTGCATATGGAACTGGTAATCGATGCGATGGGCGACAAGTGCCCCGTCCCCGTCGTCAAGGCGAAAAAGGCACTCGGCACCATGGACACGGGGACCGTCGAGGTCCACGTCGACAACGAGACCTCGGTGACCAACCTCAAGAGCCTGGCGAAAAGCCTCGGCTGCGAGGTGAGCGACAAGACCGTCGCCGAAGGTGCGGAGTACCACGTCTTCATCACCAAGACCGAAGCCTCCGCAAGCGCGGAGGAAGTCGCCTCTTCCACCGAGAAGAAGCGCGTCGTGGTCATCTCGTCGCAGGTCATGGGATCGGGCGATGACACGCTCGGCGCCAGCCTCATGAAGGCGTTCATCTTCAGCCTGACGCAGCAAGACGCCCTGCCCGACACGGTGCTGTTCTACAACGGCGGCGCCCACCTGACCTGCGAGGGCTCCCCGTGCCTCGAAGACCTCGAGGCACTCGAGAAGGCCGATGTCGAGATCCTCACTTGCGGGACCTGCCTGAAGCACTACGGGCTCGACGACAAGCTCGCCATCGGCGGCGTCACCAACATGTACGTCATCGTCGAAAAGCAGCTCAAGGCAGACGTCGTCGTCCGCCCGTAAGCGCCGTCTCGCGAGCAGACTATAAGGCGTGCTACGCGTGCTCTTGCATGTTCGAGTCCGCTCGCACCCGCAAAGAACTACAAACGCGCCCAGCCCACTCAGCAGCATTCGGGCTGGACGCTTCTGTCTTTACCGTACGAAGATGAAGCCTGCAGGGCCGTCCATCGCGCGTCCGACGATGGATGGGGCGCGCCCCGTCTCCTCCTCGAATGCCGCCGCGAAAGCATCTGCCTCGTCCGGCGCCACGGCCACGAGCAGGCCACCGCTCGTCTGCGGGTCGAGCAGCACGCCCATCCTGTTGTCGTAGGTGGCGTCGTCCATCGTGCCTTGCTTGACGAACGCCTTGCCCCACTCCACGAGGTTGAACGAGCGCCCGGGACGGCAGCCGTCGACGGAGTACTGATACACCCCGTCAAACAGCGGCAGGCCGTCCCAGAAAAGACGCGCGGCAAGGCCGCTGCCTGCGAGCATCTCGTGCAGGTGCCCCGCCAGGCCGAACCCCGTCACGTCGGTTGCCGCATGCACGTGGACCGCCTTCATGGCCGCGGCCCCCGCCTTGTTGAGCTCCATCATCGAGTCGAGCACCTCGCGCATCGATTCCGACGTCTCGAAGCCCGCCCGGTACGCGGAGTTCATGATGCCGCTGCCGATCTTCTTCGTGTAGAACAGCACGTCATCCGCTTGCACGCCCGTGTTGCGGACGATGCGGTCGGGATGCACGGTGCCGAATACGGACAGGCCGTATTTGGGCTCGTCGTCGTCGATGGAATGGCCGCCCACGACAAAGGCGCCGGCCTCGCGCACCTTGTCGGCGCCGCCGCGCATGACCTCGCCGACGACGTCGGTGCCCAGCGAGACGGGAAACGCCAGTATGTTGAGCGCGACCAGCGGCTTTGCGCCCATGGCGAACACGTCGGAAAGCGCGTTTGCCGCGGCAATGCAGCCAAACTCGTAGGGGTCGTCGCACACCGGCGTGAAAAAGTCGAGCGTCAGCACTGCAGCCGTGTCGTCATCGATGCGGTAGACGGCAGCATCGTCGCTCGTGTCGAACCCCAGCAGCAGCTCGGGGTCGGCGGCAGGAGCGATCTTCTTCATGATTTCCTGGAGGTCACCCGGACTCCACTTGGCGGCTCAACCGCCCTTCTCGGTCATGCGCGTAAGGTGCACGCGGCCGTTCTCGTCGATGGGCTTGCTCGACGGCATCGAGCAGGCATTTGCCATATGTCCCGCCCTCCTTTCGTGGTTCGCAGAGCCATGGCTCTCGCGGACGCGGCTTGTATTCCGATTATACCCATCGCCAGCATGCCGTCTGCCTGCGCGTGTGGTGATGCCTGCAAAGCGTTACACGCCGCCGCCGCTCAATCCGACGATGCCCCTTTTGCGGGT
Organism: uncultured Coriobacteriaceae bacterium; assembly: GCA_902783175.1. Classification (GTDB taxonomy): domain Bacteria; phylum Actinomycetota; class Coriobacteriia; order Coriobacteriales; family QAMH01; genus CACZQA01. The sequence goes on along the minus strand of CACZQA010000168.1, from coordinate 1,328 downwards.
CCGTTACCGTCGCGTCGAGATACGCGCAGGTCAAAAGTGAAATAATCCCCAGCACGACACGACAGCGAACATACGAGCCGGCGAGCGCCGGCATGAAAAGAACAGATGATGCAAAGATGAGAATCACCGACAGCGCGCGTCCCATCGACGCCGAGACATCCTACAGCTACACGCTCGTCACGCCTGACGGCGTCTGCAGCGATACCGCAGGCCAGGTCCAAACCGAGAACTCAGTCCGCGTGTTCGTGAACGGCGAGCCGACCATGACGCTCATGTGCTCCGCCGACCACGTCATCGAGCTGGTCGTGGGCAGGATGTTCACCGAGGGAATGATCTCGGGCACAGAAGAGATCGAAGAGATCAGCGTCTGCGAGTACGCGACGCGCGTGCTCGTCTACCTGCACGACCGCGACGCCGACCTGTCCAAGTCGCACGTCGAGGAGGTCTCGTCGTGCTGCACCTTCAACAAGACGCTCAACAGCCACTTCTTCCGCGACGAGGAGCTCAAGCCCGTAACGCCGCGCTCCTGGTCGCCGCAGCGCATCTTCGAGCTCGCGTGCGCATTCGAATCTGATACCCCAGTGCACAAGCGCACGTTCGGCGCGCACAGTTGCTATCTGGCAAACGAGCACGAGATTCTGTACTGCTACGAAGACCTGGGGCGCCACAACGCGTTCGACAAGGTCATTGGCAGCGCGCTCATCGACGGAGTCGACCTTTCCGGCTGCATCGTGTTCACGAGCGGGCGCATCCCAACCGACATGGCGGTCAAGGCAGTGCGCGCCGGCGTCCCCATCATCGTGTCGAAGGCCGTGCCCACCGACCTCACCATCGAGATGGCGCGCAAATACGATCTGACGCTCATCTGCTCGGCGCACCATGACTCGATGAAAGTCTTCAACGACCCCTACGGCGCGCTCAACGAGCACCGCGAGGCCCAGCAGGCAAAGATCTACCTGACGCAGCCCGCCCGCGTGCGCTCGTAGGCACGCCCCCCCGCAGGGCACGGCCCTCTCACGGGACATGGCCCGTTTCTCTGCGCCCTGCCGAGAAACGCGCAATCAGGAACGCTTGTCGGCATACATGCTCTCGTCCGCGAGGCGGATGAGGTCTGCAGGGGCCTTGACGCGCTCGTCGGGCATCGTCGCCATGCCGATGCTCACCGTCAGCGGAATATCGAGCGCATCGACGCCGCCTTTCTCGAGCAGCATCGCCTCGAAGCGCGCGATGCGCGGCGCGAGCTGCTCGGGCATTTCGTGAGGAAAGACCGCGACGAACTCGTCGCCGCCATAGCGCGACAGGAATACGCCACGCTCGTCGAAGCATCG
>CACZQA010000167.1 GCA_902783175.1 uncultured Coriobacteriaceae bacterium | reverse complement strand
GGTGCCTGCAGCCAGGTCTTGAGGTACTGCGAGAACGCGTAGTTCATGTAGTTGAAGATGGCGAACATGAGGATGAGGCACCACAGCTGACGACTCTTGAAGTACTTGAGCACGTCCTGGAGCGGCTTGCGCTCGGGCGATACCTGCGAACGCTCGTCCTCGCGCGGGCCGCGGAACACGATGGCGAAGACGACGCCGACCACCAAGATGAGCGCCGCCCAGACGAGCTGCAGCGCGCCGACGTTCTGGCCAACCGCGCCGTAGACGCCGTCGTTCACGAAGTTAGAACAGAAGATGCCAACAGGCGCCCAGATGGACCAGATGGCCATCGCGCGGCCGCGCGTCGAATCCGGGAACCAGATCGAGACGCACGTCGGGCCGGCGACGATGGTGGTCGAAAGGCCAAGACCCAAGATGAAGCGGCCGACGAGGAACGCGTAGAAGTTCGTGCCGACGGTCAGGGCGCTGAGGACGGTGCCGATAAGCGAGATTCCCATACCGATGAGCGTGGTCACCTTCGCGCCGAACTTGCGCACGATGATCGTAGTCGGCAGCGCCATGATGAGGGCGCCGATGGGGACGAGGCCCATCACGTTGGAGAGCAGGCCGAACTTGGACGGGTCGGCGAACAGCGGGTTATTCGCGGCGAGCCAGGATTTGAAGACCGGGAACGTGAGGCCCGGAAGCCACATCCACGCGAACACGATGCTGACGGCTGCCAACAGCGAGACGATTAGACAGGGCCATGCGTACGATGGCGTCTTCGCAGGCGCCTGCTCGGCACCTGCGGCATTGGGATTTGACATGAGTTCCCCCTTGTATGTGGAGCCGGTCTGCACGCCTTGCCTTGAGGCTGCTCCTCTTTGCGAAACCGGCTCAAGCCCAGCTGCGGGGCAAAACGCCCCGCAGCATTCCTTGCAATCGAGCGAGCGGTGCTACAGGTTGAAGATCTTCTCGGCGTTGCCGCCCATGATGAGCGCCTTGTCCTCATCGGAGATGTCGAGTGCGTTCACGGACTCGACGGAGCGCGCCATCCACTCGTAGAAGACGGGGAACGACGAGCCGAGCAGCAGGTGGTCGGCGCCGCATACCTTGACCGCGCACTCGAGCTGGTCTTTGCCCCAGCTCATGGGGTGCGTCATGTCGAAGTAGATGTTGTTCTTGAGGTAGCGGTCGTAATCCTCGCGCGTGATGTTTGCCGTCAGGCGGTTCATGGCCTCTTTCTTCTTGGTCGACACATGCGGTGCGAGGATCTCCTGCAGCGCGAAGAAGTTGCCGCCAAACATCGTGTGGATGAACTTCAGGTCGGGGAACTCGTCGAACATGCCGGAGTAGATCTCACGCGAGACCGCTGCGGCCTGCACGTGGATTCGGCCGAGCTCGCGGCGCAGGACCGTGTACTCGTCGAAGTTGCCGTAGGCGTTCTGGCCAGGCGTGTGGTGGATGACCGCCGGGATCTTCTTGTCGTTGAGCACCTTGAGGTACGGCTTGAACAGTTCGTCGTCGAGGAACTTGTCGCCATAGCAGCAGGCAAACTGCACGCCGACCGCGCCCATGTCGATGCAGCGCTCGAGCTCCTTGATGTCTTCCTTGCGGCCCCACGGCGGCAGCACGGCGTTGAAGCGCAGGCGGCCTTCGGAGTCACGCTGCATCTGGGCTGCCTGGTCGTTCACGACCTTGCAGATGTCGAGCGGCAGCCACTCCTGCCAGACCGGCATGCGCAGAAGCGCCATATCAATTCCGGCATCGTCCATCGCAGAGATCTTTGCCTCGAGCGTGTAGTCACCCTCGACGTAGTTCAAAATCTGCTTGCCTTCGGGGTATTCCAGGACCATCTGGCGCTTCTTGCCGTCAGGCGTCTTGGCGAGGTATGCCTTCATGCCGAACGTGAACGGCGCGGAATAGAGAAAGCCGTTCAGAATCTCCTCGTCGGTGAAGAGGTTCGTCGGCAGCATGTGCATGTTGATATCAATTACCTTGGTGTCAGCCATTTGAAACTGCTCCTTGTCCAAGCCGTGCGATGCACATC